>DASTOV010000182.1:0-10344 GCA_035720125.1 Sphingomicrobium sp.
TCCTCCAGATGCGCCGCTTCTGCGGCCAGCGCGTGCGCGCCCGCCTGCCCCACGCGCAGCGCCTGCTCGTGGAGATCGGCGGCGTTGAAACGCACCACCCCGGCCAGCGTCTGGCGGTGGGTGAAGCCCGAATCCGGCGCCATCAGCCGGTCGGCATGCCTGGCCGAAACTTCGATATGGTAACCGAGCACGGCATTGTGGCGGATCTTAAGCGTCGCGACGCCGGTAGCTTCGCGATAGCGCGCCTCCAGCGCGGCAATGGCACGGCGGCCGTCGTGGCTGGCGGACCTCAGCGCATCCAGCGCCGCGTCATAGCCTTCGGCAATATAGCCGCCCTTGGACATATCCAGTGGCGGCGATGGGACCAGCGCGGTTGCCAATTTGTCAGTAAGCGCGGCATGACCGCCAAGGTCTGGCAGCAGCGACTGCAACAGGTCGGGCCGATCGGGCTCGACCCCCAGCTCCGCCTTGAGCGCCGCGCTGGCCTGCAGGCCATCGCGCAGCAGAGCCAGGTCGCGCGGGCACCCTCGCCCGGCAACCAGCCGCCCGAGCGCGCGGCCGATGTCGGGCATGGCCTTCAGGGCATCGCGGACACGCGCCCGGCGGATCGGCTCATCGTGCAGCCACTGGACCAGCGCCAGCCGCGCTTCGATCGCTCTCGAATCCGTAAGGGGCGCGGACAGGTCGGCGGCAAGCAATCGCCGACCAGGCGCCGTCACGCACCGGTCGATGCAACCGAGCAGGCTTCCAGAGACACCGCCGGCCTGCGTCCTGCATATCTCCAGGCTGTCCCGGGTCGCAGCGTCGATCGCCATGTGCCTGGTGCGGGCGATGCGCTTCGGCGCTGCAAGGAAGGCCACGGCCTCCTTCTGCGTCGCGTCCAGATAGGCGAGCAGCCCTCCGGCCGCGGCCAGTTCCGCCCGGCCGGGTGATCCGAAGCCATCCAGCGTTGCCACGCCGAACCGTGCCTTTAACGCCCGCTCGCCGGATATGCTGTCGAACCCGCCCTTGCCGGACGCAGTCGCAATGCCCGGGATCCTTTCCGCGGCAATGGTTTCCGCGGGCGACAGGCGCGCCAGTTCCGAGTTGAGCTCGCCTGGTCCGCATGCGACCAGTTCGAACCGCCCGGTCGAAATGTCGGCGGCAGCAATGGCCCACTCGTCGCCGGCGCGGCCGATCGCCGCCAGCCAGTTGGCGGCGGCGCTGTCGAGCAGTGTTTCTTCGGTAAGCGTTCCTGGAGTGACCAGGCGAATGATGGCGCGCTCGACCAGCGCCTTGGACCCGCGCGCCTTGCGGGCTTCGGCCGGGCTCTCGGTTTGCTCGGCGATGGCGACCCGGTACCCGCCGCGGATCAGGCGGGCCAGGTAGGACTCGGCGGCATGGACGGGGACGCCGCACATGGGAACGGGCTCACCGCCATCTTCGCCGCGCTTGGTCAGCGCGATGTCCAGGCAGGCCGCCGCGGCCCTGGCATCGTCAAAGAACAGCTCGAAGAAGTCGCCCATGCGATAAAATAGGAGTGCGTCGCCGGCCTCGGCCTTGAGGCGGTGATATTGCGCCATCATCGGCGTCTGCTTCGGGCTTGGATCGTCGGCGCGTGCCATTCGAACTTGGTAGCGGGAAAGCCACCGCCAAGCGAGGGTGACTCTTTCCCCAAAAGGCCGCTAAAGGCCTCTCCAACAGGAGAGCGAATGAGCGAGAGCAACGTCAAGTTCACGCGCGACGAGGCGCTGGATTTCCACGCGCGCGGGCGGCCAGGCAAAATCGAGATCGTCGCCACCAAGCCGATGGCGACCCAGCGCGATCTAAGCCTTGCCTATTCGCCCGGCGTTGCTGTCCCCGTGGAGGCGATCGCCGAGGATCCGGGCAGGGCCTATGACCTGACCGCCAAGGGCAACCTCGTCGCCGTCATTTCCAACGGCACCGCCATCCTCGGCCTGGGCAATCTGGGCGCGCTCGCGTCGAAGCCGGTGATGGAAGGCAAGGCAGTGCTGTTCAAGCGCTTCGCCGACGTCGATTCGATCGATCTGGAAGTCGACACCACTGACGCGCAGCGCTTCATCGAAGCGATCGAATTGCTCGGCCCGAGCTTCGGCGGCATCAATCTTGAAGACATCGCCGCACCCGACTGCTTCATCATCGAGCAGGCGCTGAAGGAGCGGATGAACATCCCCGTGTTCCATGACGACCAGCATGGCACTGCGATCATCACCGCCGCCGGACTGATCAACGCCTGCTACCTCACGGGCCGCAAGTTCAAGGACATTCGCGTGGTCGTGAACGGCGCCGGCGCCGCCGCGATCGCTTGCACCGAGCTGATCAAGGCAATGGGGGTACCGCATGGATCGGTCATCATGTGCGACCGCAAGGGCCCGCTCTACCCGGAACGCGGCGACATGGACCAGTTCAAGTCGGCCCATGCCGTTCCGACCGAAGCCCGCTCGCTCAAGGAAGCGCTGGTCGGGGCCGATGTGTTCCTGGGTCTTTCGGCGGCCGGCGCGCTGAAGCCGGATATGGTCGAGGATATGGCAGCGCAGCCGATCATCTTCGCCATGGCCAACCCGGATCCGGAAATCCTGCCGGAAGAGGCGAAGAAGGTGCGGCCCGACGCGATCATCGCCACCGGCCGGTCGGACTATCCGAACCAGGTCAACAATGTGCTCGGCTTCCCCTTCATCTTCCGCGGCGCGCTCGACGTGCGCGCGACCGGCATCAATGAGGAAATGAAGATCGCTGCCGCCCATTCGCTGGCCGAGCTGGCACGCGCTGCCGTGCCGGAGGAGGTGGCGACGGCCTATGGCGGCGTCAGCCACAGCTTCGGCCCGGAATATATCATCCCCGCGCCGTTCGACCCACGATTGATCGAAGTGGTCCCCTGCGCGGTTGCACAGGCGGCGATGGATACGGGTGTAGCGCAACAGCCGATTGCCGACATGACCGCCTATCGGCAGACGCTGCGCGCGCGGCTCAACCCGACCGCGTCGATCCTCAACCTTGCTTATGAGGCGGCGAGGGCCAATCCCAAGCGCGTGCTGTTCGCAGAAGGCGAAGAGGAGAATGTCCTGCGCGCGGCGATCGCCTTCCGTGAAGGCGGCTATGGCACTCCCGTGCTGGTCGGGCGCGAGGATGTCTACGACCGCCTGGCGGCTCTCGGGGTCGACGATCCGAAAAGCTACGAAGTGCTGAACAGCCGCAACTCGCCGCTGGTCGGCAGGGCGGTCGACTATATCTACGCCAAGCACCAGCGACACGGCATGCTGCGCCGCGCGGTCGAGCGGATGGTCAACCAGGACCGCAACACATTTTCGGC
This sequence comes from Sphingomicrobium sp., assembly GCA_035720125.1. Lineage (GTDB taxonomy): Bacteria > Pseudomonadota > Alphaproteobacteria > Sphingomonadales > Sphingomonadaceae > Sphingomicrobium. The sequence goes on from DASTOV010000182.1 coordinate 3,311, forward strand.
CGCGATGCTCGCCATGGGTGAAGGCGATGCCATGATCACCGGCACCACCCGGCCGTTCAGCGAATCGCTGCGCCAGGTCCGATGGGTCATCGACGCAGAAGATTGCCCGACGCCCTTCGGCATACATATCGTTTCAGCCAAGAGCCGCACGGTGCTGATCGCCGACACGGCGGTAACCGAGCGCCCGACCGCCGAGCAGCTGGCGGCGATCGCGATCCGCTCTGCGGCATTTGCCCGTGGAGTCGGACAGGAGCCACGCGTCGCCTTCATCAGCTACACGACCTTCGGAAATCCGCCCGGCCGCCACATCGAGGAACTGCGTGAGGCGGTAAAATATCTCGACACGCTGCAAACCGACTTCGAATATGAAGGCGAGATGGGGCCGGACGTGGCGCTCAACCATGAGATGCAGGCCAAATATTATCCGTTCAGCCGGCTGACCGGGCCCGCCAACATCCTCATCATGCCGGGCCTGCAATCGGCCAACATCAGCTCGAAACTGATCAAGGCGCTGGGCGGGGAGATTGCGCTGGGGCCATATCTCATGGGCATGACCCTGCCGGTGCAGATCGCGCCGATGACCGCGACTGCGTCAGATCTCGTTACGCTGGCCGTCCTGGCGTCGGGCGGTGCCGGCTCGATCCGCAAGGCGCCGGCGCGGCGAAAGAAATAGCGCCGGCGGTTATGTCGGCGTAATGAAGTCGCTCCCTAAAGGGGGAGACTCGCGATGCTCATAACCAGGCGCCATCTCGTGGTCGGCGCCACGGCAGTTGCTTCCGTTTCCGCGGCAAAGGCCCAGAAGCTCGTTCCCACGGCCGGCCAGGAAATGGGACCTTTCTATCCGATTTTGAGGCCCGCCGATCATGACGCGGACCTGACGCGCGTAAAGGGCAGGGATGGCGCGGCGACGGGCCAGCCGATCAACGTGATAGGCCGCATTGTCGACATGCGCGGCAATCCGATCCGCAATGCCCAGGTCGAACTTTGGCAATGCAATGCCGCCGGCCGCTACGACCATCCCGGCGACCGCGCCAATCCGGCTTCGCTCGATCCCAATTTCCAGGGTTTCGCCCGGCTGGCGACCGACCGCGACGGGCAGTTCAAGTTCCGCTCGATCAAGCCGAAGGATTACAACACGCCGATCGGCGTCCGAACGCCGCACATCCACTTCGACATCCACGGCCCTTCGGATCGGCTCGTCACCCAGATGTATTTCCCGGGCGAGCCGCTTAACGATGTTGATTTCCTGCTGAAGACCGCCGAGCCGCGCGAAAGCCTGATTGCCGAGGCAATCGACCGGCTGTCTGGCGATCCGCAGGCGCTGGCCTTCCGTTGGACCGTCGTGCTCGGGCTCGTCTGAGCTAGATACGCTCCACCTGGCTGACCCCGTCCGCTGCGCGCAGCGCCGCGACCAGGCCATGCAAATGGGCGAGGTCGTGCACTTCCACGTCGACATGGAAGGTATGGAAGCTGCCGTCGCGGTGGGCCAGAACCAGGTTCACGATGTTGGCGCCCTTGGCGCCCATGATGCCTGCCATTTCACCCAGCGCGCCGGCCACGTCGCGCAAAATGACCATCAGCCGCGCGGTGCCGCCATCCGATCCGTCGCCCCAGGCAAGATCGAGCCAGTCGGCATCGACGCCGCTGGCCAGCTTGTCGCAGCCGATGACATGGACCTCGATGCCCTCATCCTCGCGGCGCAGGCCGACGATGCGGTCGCCCGGGATCGGATGGCAGCAGCTGGCGAGGTCATAGGCGACGCCGGGAGTCAGTCCCTTGATCGAAATTGCCGTGCGCTGGCCCATCGGCCGCGGGGCGACATCGCCGCCGGCCGACCCAGGCATCAGCGCTTCCATCAGGTCGAAGTCGGATATGGAGCGCCGCGCGATCTTCATCATCAGCGCGTCTTCGTCCTCCAGCTTCAGCGTCTTTACGGCTCGTTTCAGTGCATCGGCTGCCAGCGGCGCCGGAAGGCGGGCGACGATCTCCTCATAGATTTTCCGACCAAGCTCGATTGTCTCGTCGCGTTCCTTGTGCCGAACGAACCGCCGGATGCCGGCCCGCGCCTTGCCCGTCACCACGAAACGCAGCCATGACGGCTGCGGGTGCTGCGCCTGGGAAGCAAGGATCTCGACCTGGTCGCCATTGTCGAGGATCGTGCGCAGGGGGACCACCCGTCCATTGACCTTGGCGCCGACCGTCTGGTCGCCAAGATCGGTGTGGACGGCATAGGCAAAGTCGACCGGCGTCGCCCCCTTGGGCAGCTGGATCAGTTCGCCGCGCGGCGTGAAGGCGAAGATCCTGTCCTGGTACATCGCCATCCGGGTATGCTCGAGCAGCTCTTCTGGGCTGCCGGCATGCTCCAGGATTTCCACCAGGTCGGAGATCCAGGGAATCTTGACTTCTCCCTCGGCCGGCGCGCGCTCTTTATATGCCCAATGGGCAGCGAGGCCGCGCTCCGCCTGGGCATGCATGTCCTTGTCGCGGATCTGGATTTCGATCCGCGACTTGGAATCATGAATGACGGTCGTGTGCAGCGACCGGTAGCCGTTGCGCTTGGGCGTAGAGATATAGTCCTTGAAGCGGCCCGGGACCATCGGCCAGCGCTGGTGAATGAGACCCAGCGCCCGGTAGCATTCATCCGGGCTGTCGACGATGACGCGGAAAGCCATGACGTCGGACAGCTGCTCGAAGCTGATGTGCCGCTCGGCCATCTTCTTCCAAATGGAATAGGGATGCTTTTCCCTGCCGGTGACTTCGGCGGTGAGGCCATGGTCGTGCAGGTAGAGTTGAAGCCCAAGGCCGATGCGGTTGACCAGGTCGCCGCCCTGCTCATGGAGCTGTGTCAGTCGCCGTGCGATCGAGGCATAGGCATCGGGCTCCAGCTGCCTGAAGGCCAGGCCCTGCATCTCGTTCATGATCTCGTACATGCCGATCCGCTCGGCGAGCGGGGCATAAATATCCATTGTCTCCTTGGCGATCCGGCGGCGCTTCTCCTCCGATTTGATATGGTGGAGGGTGCGCATGTTGTGCAGCCGGTCGGCCAGCTTCACCAGCAGCACTCGAATGTCGTCGGACAGGGCCAGCAGGAACTTCCGGAGATTCTCCGCGGCCCGCTCATTTTCCGACTGCGCCTCGATCTTGCTCAGCTTCGTGACGCCGTCGACCAGCCGGGCAACATTGGGCCCGAACAGCTTTTCGATCTGCTCGGGCGTCGCGACCGTGTCCTCGATCGTGTCGTGGAGAATTGCGGTGACGATGGTTTCGTCGTCGAGCTTGAGGTCGGTGAGGATGCCGGCGACCTCGATCGGGTGCGAGAAATAAGGATCGCCTGAGGCCCGAACTTGCGCGCCGTGCGCCTTCATCGAGAAGACGTAGGCGCGGTTGATCAGCGCCTCGTCGGCGTCGGGGTCATAGGCCCGGACCTTCTCGACCAGTTCATACTGTCTCAGCACCCTGTTAATGTGGGTTAGCGAGGGGGGTGTTCGCAAGCGCAAAAAAATGGCCCGCCCTGGCTCATTGGATGAGCGGCCCGGCGGGCCGTTCCGGCTTGGCAAGCGCCGAGCCGGCAGACTTGGCCGTGCGCGTGTGGCACGGCTTGGGGAGTCAGTTGACCTTGGCCAGAGCGGCTGGAGCACCGTCCTTGGCCGAGGCATTGCACCTTTCAAGCTGCTCGGACGAAAGGGCCTGGCCATCCGCGACGAAGCTTTCCAGGCGGCCGGCACGCTTGGCAAGGTCCTGGCACAGCACGAGCGGGCGGCTGGCCTCGGTCGAGCCGCGGCAGCCGTCGGCGGTGCACGACCAGCTGATGTCCTTGCCGATGATCTTGGTGGCGGTGGGGGCAGCAGCCGGCTTGGCGGAATAGGTGCCTGCAAGGGCGGGGGCGGCAACGACTGCAAGGGCGATGAAGGCAGCGACGCGGTTCATTTTTGGCCTCGGAATTTGCGTTTCAGGATAAAACCCTTTAGCCGAACAGCGTTGCAACTTGCAACTGTTATTTTGCGTTCAATCGTGCATAAGAGGCGTTGGGAGAGGTAAAGAGTTGAATCGTCACCAGGCCATCAGGGTCGAGCCAGACATCGAGGCATTCAAGGCGGCGGCGCTGCGTTGTCCGTTGCCGCCATCCGTTGAGCTGATCGGCGAGAAATGGGCATTTCTCATCATTCGCGGTGCCTTGAACGGCCTCGAACATTTCGAGCAGTTCCAGGCAGGGCTCGGAATCGCGCGCAACATATTGTCCAACCGCCTGACCAAGCTGGTCAATGGCGGCATCCTTGAGCGCAATCTGGACCCGATCGACCGCCGCAAGGTGGTTTATTCCTTGTCGCCCAAGGGCGAGGCATTGCTTCCCGTGGTGCTTGCGTTGCGGCAATGGGGTGAAGATTGGGGCCATGGCCGCCAGGAGATATTTCTTGCCGACAAGCGCGACGGCAAGCCCGTGAAGCGGATTTGTGTCCAGGCGCACGATGGCCGCGAGCTGAAGCTGGGCGACATGAAGTGGGTCAGCAAGTTGACAGGCGCCAGCGTCTCGAGAGGCGACTTGGACTGAATGAAAATGGGCGGCCCTGGAGCCGCCCTAACTAAATTCGGATGAGAGCATCATGCTCGTCTGTCCCCCGGACAGACGGCGCCTGAAGCTTATTCGTAATCGCCGCCCGACGGGGTCGGACGCGGCGGCGCGGCGGCGGTGAGGCGCAGTGCTTCGGCCGATTCGCTGAGGCTGGCCAGTTCATCCGTCTCGTCCTCTTCGTCGATGCGGACGCGCTGCAGGTTGGAAACGATCGCCTCTTCGAGATGCTTCGGCTTGACCGTCTGCTCGGCGATCTCGCGAAGTGCGACGACCGGATTCTTGTCGCGATCGCGGTCGATGGTCAGATCGGCCCCGCCCGAGATCTGGCGAGCGCGTTGCGCCGCCATCAACACCAGGTCGAACCGGTTGGATACCTTGTCGACACAATCTTCGACCGTCACGCGCGCCATTGTCGCTCCGCCTTGCCTCAATATGGGTGGAAGGGCCGCGAAATAGGCAGAACACCCCGAAGAGTCAATGAAATCGGTGTGATCACTCGCTTGCCAGCGCGGCTCCTACTCCCCAGACTGAAGGCATGGCCGAAGTCGACCAGCATTCCGCCGAGCCCGGGCTAGAGGTCGACGGCAACAAGCTTACCCTGCTGACGGAAGGGGAGGACCGGCTGGAGGCGCTGTTGGCGATAATCGACGGCGCCGAGCGCAGCGTCCGGCTCCTTTATTACATGTACCGGGACGATCAATCCGGGGAACTGGTCTACGCGGCGATGCAACGAGCGCTCCGGCGGGGCGTGTCGGTTGCCCTGCTGGTCGACGGCTTTGGTGCCTATGTGCGGGATCAGTTTTTCACGCCGTTGATCGACCAGGGCCTGACCTATTGCCGGTTCCATCCAACGCTGGGCCGCCGTTATCTTATCCGCTGCCACCAGAAACTTGCCCTGGCCGATGACAGCCGTGTCCTGATCGGCGGCTTCAATGTCGAGAATAGCTACTTCGGGACGGTCGAGCAGGGTGCGTGGCGCGATCTGGGACTCCTGGTCGAGGGTCCGGCGGCAGCGCGGCTGGTGCCTTATTATGACGAGCTGATGAAGTGGTCGCTCGTCAAGGGCTCCAAGATCCGCGCGCTGAACCGCATCATCCATCGCTACAGCGAGAATCATGGGGCCTTGCAATGGACCTTCGGCGGCCCGACCCGCGGCCTGTCACCCTGGGCTCGTGCAACGAGCCGCGACCTGCTGTCGAGTGACGATGTTGCAATGATCGCTGCCTATTTTGCGCCCACTCGGGCCATCCTGCGTCGGATCAGTCGGCCGGGACGTCAGCGCGCCAGGGTCATCACCGCGGCCAAGTCCGACAATCACGCGACCATTGCGGCCGCGCGCTATACCTACAAGAACATGCTGCGGCGGGGCGCGGAGATCTTCGAATATCAGCCGACGAAGCTTCACACGAAGCTGGTGATCCTGGACGACATCGTCCACATCGGCTCGTCCAATTTCGATATCCGCAGCATCTATCTGAACCTTGAGATGATGCTTCGCGTCGACGACCCGAAATTCGCCATGCTGCTGCGTTCCTACTTCGAAGGGGAGCTTTCACAGTGTGAGCAGATCACTGCCGCGCTCCATCGTCAGCGCGCCAGCTGGTGGACGCGCATCGTCCAGGCAATCAGTTTCTTCCTGGTGACCAGCGCCGACTATACGATCACGCGACGCCTCAATTTGGGGCGGATCTAGGGACCGCCCGCCTAGTCTCGTTCGCGCCACGCCCAGAACAGGGTGGCCGGCGGAACATTCAGCCATTCGAAGCCACGGTCGATCCGTTCGAAATGCGGGGCGATGAAATCGCGCACCTTGGGGCTGAACTGATAGACGAGGAATGCCCCCCCGTCGCGAATCGCCCGCCCCGTAGCCGCACCGATTTCCTGGCCGACGCCCGGCGGCAGGGTCGAAAAGGGAAGGCCGGACAGGATGAAATCGGCTTGCTCGAAGCCATGGGCGGCGATGATCTTCTCGACATCGGCCGCCGACCCATGGACCGCGATGAACCGATCGTCGGCGATGTCGCCGTTGAGATAGTCGATGAAGTCCGGGTTGGTGTCGATCGCAATGAGCTTCGCGTCCGGCCGCAGCCGTTCCAGGATGGGCCGGGTAAAGGTGCCGACTCCCGGGCCATATTCGACGAACAGCCTGGTCGACGACCATTCGACGGGCTTCAGCATCTTGTCGATCAGGATCTTGCTCGACGGAATGACCGATCCGACCATCACCGGATGCTTGAAGAAGCCGCGCAGGAACTGCCAGCGGGGGCTCTTGCGGGAGCGGCCAGCGCGGAGGCCATGGCGGCGCCTGCCGTTCAACTGGCTGGCTCGAGTGGCGTTCAATGCAAGCTCCCAAAATATTCCGGTTCCGGCCCGGCGTTCGCAAATCGGTAAGCGCTTGGCAAGGCAATTGGGTGGCTTCCGCGAGTCGCGTGACGGGCCTAAGTGCGGTGAGATGCAGCTTTTG
>DASTOV010000183.1:0-11455 GCA_035720125.1 Sphingomicrobium sp.
CGAAAGGGCCGGCGTTCCCATTGTTCATTTGGGGAATGTCGGAGGAGACGCAATCCACTTTTCGGAGTGGGGCGAGGACATAGTAATCCCCCTCGCCGACCTCCGCGCCGCGCATGAGGGCTTCTTCCCCGCGCTGATGCAGGGCGAGCTTTAAACCCCTCCACCGCCGCCTGCGGCGTCGGTTCCCCCCCCATCCCTACGGGATAGGGAGGAGCGTAGCAGGCCTTGACGCACTCATCCCGCTCCTCCCTATTGCGCAGCAATGGGGAGGGGGACCGTGGCGCGCAGCGACACGGTGGAGGGGTTCGAGCGATGACCGCAACCGACCGGGCCTACAAGAATGCGCGGCGTTTCCGGCGGGACCTCTCGCTGCCCGAGAAGTTGTTGTGGGCAAGGATCAAGGGCACTGAGCCGCGTATCCGGCGCCAGCACCCGATCGGTCATTACATACTCGATTTCTATTGCGCGAATGCAAATCTGGCGTTTGAAGTTGACGGTGCGGCGCATGATTTCGGTAGCCGGCCAGAGCGCGACGAGGTTCGCACCAGCTGGCTAAAGGACAAAGGCATCGAAGTGCTTCGAATCCCCGCCAAAGACATTTTGCGCGACCCTGATGAAGTGGCGGACGCTTTGCTACGACGATGTACCGGACAGGCAGAACCCCTCCACCATCCGGCTTCGCCGGACGGTCCCCCTCCCCACGCCTTCGGCGCAGGGAGGAGCGATTGATGCTCCTGCTCATCTCCATCTTGGCGTTGGAAGCACCCCCCACCGCACTGCCTCGCCCCGTCACCATCGTCGCCCATCGCGGGCTGGCGGAAGGAATTCCGGAAAACACGTTGGCCGCTTTCCACCATTCGGTGAAGCGCGGTATCGCCGTGATCGAGCTGGATGTCCGCGCGACCCAAGACGGCCATTTGGTCATCCTCCATGACGAGACGCTCGATCGCACCACCGACTGCAACGGCCGCCTCGCGGAGCTCAGCCTGGCCCGGGTCAAAGCCTGTGATGCCGGCTGGCCCAGCCATCCCGGCGAACGGATTCCGACCCTGACCGAGGCGCTGGAGGTTGTGCGAGGGCGTCCAATCCGCCTGCTGCTCGATATCAAGCCCGGGGTGGAGCTGGGCGAGGCCCTCGACATCGTCCGGGATCACAAAGCGGAAGCCAAGGTGATCCTTGGGCTGCGGCGATCCGCCGATGTCGCCACCGCTCGCGCGCAAATGCCGTCCGTCCCAATCCTTGCCTTCATGCCGGACGCCGTGGACGCGGCCAAGTTCGCGTCCGCCGGTGCCCACATCATCCGCCTCTGGTCGGACTGGGTCGAAGCCGATCCCGCGCTGGTCGACCGCACCCGCGCGCTCGGACCCGAGGTGTGGGTCATGGTCGGCAAACGCCTTCCCGCAAGGAAGCGCGAGTGGCGCGATCTCCATACCCGAATGATCGCGACCGGCGCGGAAGGGTTGATCACCGACCGGCCCGATCTCACATCCGGCCCATGACCTCCGGTTATTCGGGCACGCCGCTGGCACAGAAGCTGGGCTTAAAGCCCGGCATGCGCGCCTGGTTTCAGAATGTCCCCGACAGCGTCCGCGCCGAGATCGACCGTGACGCGCCGCCGCTGGAGCATCTCGACCTGCCCGAGCCGCCGCTCGAGTTCGCGCACATCTTCGTCACTAGCTGCGCCGTCCTAGACTGCGAACTCCGAATGCTCCTGCCGCTGCTCGACCCGGCGGGCATGATTTGGGTCAGCTGGCCCAAGAAGGCAAGCAAGGTCCCCACCGACATCACCGAGGATGTGATCCGCGAGCTCGCGCTCCCGCTCCACCTGGTCGACATCAAGGTCTGCGCTGTCGATGATATTTGGTCGGGACTGAAGCTGGTCATCCGCCGCGAGAAACGCTCAGCAACTCGATAACGACGTTCACCCGCGACCGCGGTTGACACCATCCAATCCGCTGGCAGCGTCGCGTTCCCGGTTGAAAGGGTAGGCATGGCACGTACCATTGGGATCGCGACGTTGATCGCCGGCACGCTCGACATCTTGTTCGCTGCCGTCTTGAGCATTGTCTTCGGCAATGGGCCGGCGGCGATGCTGCGTGGCGTGGCGTCCGGACCATTCCCCGGTGCGTCGGGTTGGGGTGCGGCTGGATCGGTGCTCGGCCTCTTCGTCCACTTTGCGCTGATGTTGATCATGGTGACGGTGTTTGTCTTCGCGGTCCGGCATCGGCCCGACCTGGCTCCGAAGCCGGTCCAATGGGGCGTCGTCTATGGCCTCATCACCTATGTCGTAATGAACCTCATCGTCGTGCCGCTTCGCTTCGGCAACTGGCCGCCCACCCCACGGTCAGTTGCCACCCAGCTGTTCGCCCACATTGTGCTGGTCGGCATTCCGATTGCATGGGTCGTAGCCAAAAAGCTTCGATCCCGGGCATTCGTTTGAAATCGTGCCATTCTTATCTTGCGAATGGTTCGCATTATCGGCTATATCGATCTCCATGATCGTCTGTGTCTGCAATGCGATTCGCGAGGATGAGCTGCGTAGCGTGGCGCGCAAGGGCGCGGCATGCCCGATCGAGGCCTACAAATCGCTGGACTGCGAGCCGCTGTGCGGCTGCTGCCTCGACTATGCCCAGGACGTGATCGACGATGAGCATGCGGCCGCGGCGCGGCCCAAGTCGAACCGGGTGGTCATCAACTTCCCGCGCGCCGCGTAACTGCGATTAAGTCGCATTATTTTCGGCTGATTTCCGCCAGATTTTCGCTTCCTTTTCCAGCGCCCAGGCGTTAGACCGCTGCCAATCCGAAGGAGGCGGCGATGAAGGGCGACAAGAAGGTCATTCAGCTCCTCAACGAAGCGCTCAAGAATGAGCTGACCGCGGTCAACCAATATTGGCTGCACTATCGGATGCTCGACAACTGGGGGATCGCCAGGCTCGCCGAGTTCGAGCGGCATGAATCGATTGACGAGATGAAGCATGCCGACAAGCTGGCGGAGCGTATCCTGTTCCTCGATGGGCTGCCCAACTTCCAACTGCTCGGCAAACTGCGCATCGGAGAGAGCGTCGAGGAAATGCTGAAATGCGACCTGGCGCTGGAGATGGAGGCGCTGACCCAGCTGAAGGGCGCGATCGCCCATTGCGAGAAGGTCCAGGATTATGTCAGCCGCGACCTGTTTTCCGAAATCCTCGAGAATGAGGAGAACCACGTCGACACGCTCGAAACCCAGTTTGACATGATCAAGCGGATGGGCCTCCAGAATTACATCCAGCTGCAAAGCGAGAGCGCCGAGGACTAAGCCAAACGACGGCGAAGCCGACGCTTTGGCTTAGTCGAAGAGACGCGGAGCCGGGCGGCCAGCCTGCGCGAGCGACCCGAGCGACAGGACTGACGTCACGGGATTCACTCCCGTGACGGCCCGCCTCGCCAATGCGGGATTCCCGCTTTCGCGGGAATGACGACTGATTATGTTGGCCCAATGACCCAGCCCTACCGCCACATCCCCTACACCGCCCTGCCCTGGCTTAGTCGGGCCGATCGGATCGAGCGCGCGACTGCCTTTCGCGAAACCATGGCGCAGCGTCGAACCTGCCGAATGTTTTTGCGGGAGCCGGTCCCGCGAGAAGTGATCGAGCAGGCCATTCTTGCTGCCGGCACCGCGCCGTCAGGTGCCAATCACCAGCCGTGGCATTTTGCGGTCGTGACATCTCCGGATCTGAAGCAGCGCATCCGCGTGGCCGCCGAGGAGGAGGAACGAGCATTTTATGCCGGCAAGGCGGGGCAGGAATGGCTGAAGGCGTTGGAACCGCTTGGCACCGACGCGGACAAATCGTTCCTAGAGATTGCGCCCTATCTGATCGTCGTGTTCGGCCAGCGTCGCGGGGGGATCGAGCAAGGGGAGAAGAAACAAAACTACTATGTCACCGAAAGCGTCGGCATCGCCTGCGGCCTGCTGCTGGCAACACTGCACCAGGCGGGACTTGCGACGCTCACCCACACTCCCTCGCCAATGGGTTTCCTGCGTGAGCTGTGCGGCCGACCGACGGACGAGAAGCCGCTAATGATCGTCGTTGCCGGCCTTCCCGCCGACGACGCGACAATCCCGGAATATGCCACGCGCAAGAAGCCGCTGGAGCAAATCACGACCTGGCTGTAGCTCGCGGAGGGGCCGAGGTTAAGGCAAACGACGGCGAAGCCGACGCTTTGCCTTAGCCGCATAGCCGCGGAGCCGGTCGGCCGGCGTGCGGGCGAAGCCCGACACGTCTGACGTCACGAGTTTAAGAACCAGGCCATGCTGGGGGCATGGCCGTTCCGAAACTTTACTCCCGTGACGACCCGGGCTTAAGGTCGAACCAGAAACGGGGGAAGCTGATATGGCCACGACCGGCACCGACCGCATCGTCACGCTGGACATCGTCCGCGGTGTCGCCGTCATGGGCATTTTGGCGATGAATATCGTCGCCTTTGCGATGCCGATCGCCGCCTATATGAACCCCCTCGCCTATGGCAGCGACGCGGTAATCGACTTTGCTGCCTATGCCTTCAACTTCGTCCTGATCGATGGGAAGATGCGCGGCCTCTTCTCCTTCCTGTTCGGGGCCAGCATGCTGCTGGTGATCCAGCGGGCAGAAGCGAATGGCGAGAGCGCCGCGTCGGTCCATTATCGTCGGATGCTCGTCCTGCTGTTGTTCGGGGCCATCCATTTCTACCTGATCTGGTTCGGCGACATCCTGTTCGGCTATGCGATGATCGGCATGATCGCCTACTTCTTTCGCAACTTGCGACCGAAGGCGCTGATCATCATCGGCATTGCACTGGTCTTGCTGGAGTTCCTGATGATGGCCGGCATGGCGGGACAGGTCCGCGACCTTGCCCCGAAGGTCGCGGAGCCGGGGGTCAGTGCGGAAGTGCTGCGCCAGTGGGAGGAGCTGACCGCATGGGTTCGCATCCCTACCCCCGTCGAGATCAGCGAACAGATCGGGTTGATCCTTGGACCCTGGTCCGGCGTGGCGCACAGCCAGCTGACCAAGCACACCCTCGACCCGATTTTCTTCAGCATCATGTTCGGGCCGGAAACGCTGGCGTACATGCTGTTTGGCATGGCGGCGCTGAAGTCGGGTTATTTCACCGGCCAATGGTCGGACGAGGAATATCGCCGCGCCGCCATTCTCGGCTACGCCATCTCGGTCCCCATTTATTTGGTGCTGGCCTGGCTGATCTTCCGCAACCAGTTCGGCGTGATTCCACTCATGACCTATTCGATGGCCGCGACGGTCCTGGTCCGCCCGTTCATGATTGCGGCGGCGGCGGCGCTGGTGATCCTGTTGACCCGGGATGGCGGCTGGCTGACCCGACGCATTGCCGCCGCGGGGCGCGCCGCATTCACGAATTATCTCGGCACGTCGATCCTGATGACGGGCCTGTTCTACGGCTGGGGTTTGGGCCTGTTCGGCGAGCTGGGCCGTGCTCAGTTGTGGCTGGTCGTGATCGCCATGTGGGCGCTGATGCTGGCCTGGTCGCAGCCCTGGCTCGATCGTTACCAATATGGCCCGCTTGAATGGCTGTGGCGGAGCCTGTCGCGCGGATCGCTGCAGCCGTTGCGAAAGGCCGTTCCGGCCGTGGCTTAAATCCGGCCGAACCCCTGGTTGGCGACCCTCTTGCCGAATCCCGTTGGTCCGCCGGCACGGCTCTGCAGCGGGTTGGTCGCCTTGTCGAACAGCTCGATCGTCCGGTTCCATAGCCGGCGAAGCTCGACCACGTCGGGAACAAGCTCGTCGGGGAAGCGGTGGGTTTCGATGCAGAAGCGGGCGGTCTGCTCGATTTTCTCTGCAACGGCCGCCAGCGGCTCGGCGCCGAACTGGCGCGATTCGCCCTTCAGCGTGTGCGCCGGGATGACCAGCGCGACCGTGTTCTGCTCGTGCATCGCCTGCTCGATCGCGGCGATGCTCTTCGCGCCGTCTTCACGGAAATAGCTCAGGATGCGGATGAAGCCGGGCCCTAGCTCGGCGCGGCTTTTCTCGAAATGTCCCCAGTCGATGATATCCGAACCGTTGTCCACTTGGCCTGTTCTCCGCGGCGCCTCTGGTCAAGGCGCGGTCCCACGAGCCTTGCCTACCCATAAAAGGGTAAAGGACCGGTTATTTTCCAGGTTAACCCTTGTTATGAAATGGGTTCTTGGGCGCCCGCATGGTCAGCCGCAACGGCACGGGCCCAAGATCTAGATCGCGCCGCATCGAATTGAGCAGATACCGCTGATAGCTGGTCGGCAGCTGGTCGACGCGCGTCCCAAATATGACAAAGCTGGGCGGCCGGCTCTTTACCTGAGTGATATAGCGGAGCTTGATGCGCTTCCCGCCGGGAGCGGGCGGGGGATTCAGCTCGATCGCCCGCTCGAACCAGCGATTGAGCTCGCCGGTCGGCACCCGCCGTGACCAGCTGTCGCGCACTTCGAACGCCGCCCCCAGCAGCTGGTCGATGCCCTTGCCGGTCTTGGCCGAGACGGTCAGCACCGGTACGCCCCTTAATTGCGACAGCCCCTCTTCCAGCGCCGCCTTGACCCCGTTGAACAGGGCGGAGGCATTCTCGGCCACGTCCCATTTGTTGAGCGCGATGACCAGCGCCCGGCCTTCCTCCAGCACCTGGTCGGCGATCCTCAAGTCCTGCGCCTCCAGGCCGCGCGTCGCGTCCAATAGCAGCACGACCACTTCCGCCATGTCGATCGCGCGCCGCGTGTCGGCGGCCGACAGCTTCTCGAGCTTGTCGTCGACCTTCGACCGCTTACGGAGGCCCGCCGTATCGACCAGCCGTACCGGCCTGTTGTTCCACTGCCAGTCGAGACTGATGCTGTCGCGAGTGATGCCGGCCTCGGGCCCGGTGATCATTCGCTCCTCGCCCAGCATCTTGTTGACGAGGGTCGACTTGCCGGCGTTGGGGCGCCCCACGATCGCCAGCTTGAGCGGCCCCAAGCCTTCTTCCGCTTCTTCGGCCTCGGTCGGGAAATGTTCATGATCGACATGAGGCCGAAGCACCTCGAACAGATCGACCAGCCCTTCGCCATGTTCGGCGCTGATCGCGATCGGTTCTCCCAGGCCCAGCGCGAAAGCCTCCAGCCGTCCCGCTTCGGCCGCCCGGCCTTCGGCCTTGTTGGCGACGATGACGACCGGGGTGGAATGGCTGCGCAGCCACCGAGCGATTTCCTCGTCCAGCGGTGTCAGCCCTTCGCGCCCATCGATCAGGAACAGGGCGACATCGGCTTCCCGGACGGCCGCTTCGGTCTGGGCGCGCATCCGGCCCGGGAGACTTGCCGGGTCCTGATCTTCGAACCCGGCCGTATCCATCACTCGAAATTTGAGGTCGAGCAATTGCCCCTCGCCTTCGCGTCGGTCGCGCGTCACCCCGGGCCGGTCATCGACCAGCGCGACGCGCTTGCCGACCAGGCGGTTAAACAGCGTCGATTTGCCGACGTTTGGGCGGCCGACGATGGCGACGGTGGGAAGGGACATGGCAAGGCCCCTGCCCGCCCGCCAAGCAGCCGTCAACTAGCGGTAGGCGATCAACCGCCCGCTGTCGGTCAGCAGGTAAAGCGTATTGTTCGCGACCACCGGCTGAAAGCTGACCCCATCATTCAGGTCGACCTGGCTCTGGAAGCTGCCGTCGACCGGGTTGACGTTGATGAGCGCGCCGTTCGAACCGGCGACGATCAGCCGCTCTCCGGCCAGGACCGGGCCGACATAGCTGATCGGTCCCTTGCGATCCTTCTGGTCGCGGTAACGCGGCAACTGGTTGATCCAGCGGATTTTGCCGGTTCGACGCGCGATGGCAACCAGCTGCGCCTTGTCATTGACCGCGAACAGCCAGTCGCCCGCGACCCAGGGCGTTGCGATGCCCGCAAAATTCAATTCCCATATCCGCTGGCCCGAGAACAGGTCGAGCGCGACCATCCGCCCGCCCTGGCCGACCGCATAGACGACACCATTGTCGATCACGGCATCCGCGTCGATGTCGGACAGGGATGCGACGCTGGTCGAAATGGTGGTCCGGGCCAGCGCATCCTGCCACACCATGCGGCCGTTCTCGTAACGGTAGGCATTGAGCTCGCCCGACGAAAAGCCGGCGACGACCGTACCTTGCCCGATGGACGGGGCCGCCGCACCGAACACGCCGGCGATTTCCAGGGCGGCGGCATTCGACCAGTTGGGCGTCCCATCGGCTGCCTTCAGCGAGTAGATCTGGTTGTCCTGGCTCATGACATAGACGGCGTCACCCGCAACCGACGGCTCGCCGCGAAGCGGCCCGCCCGGCTTGACGGTCCAGACCGCAGCGCCGGTGTTCGCGTCGAGCGCGGCAACATATCCGATGCCGTTGGTGGCGAAGACCCGACCGCCGTCATAGGCGACACCGCCGCCGTAGATCGACGCGGCGTTGTCGCCTATTTCGCCGAATCGTGTGGACCAGATCTGCGCGCCATTGCCGGCGCTAAAGGCCCGTACCGTGCCCGTCGTATCGATCGTGAAGATCTTCTCATCGGCGACCACCGGTCCGCCGCCCAACCTGCCATTTTTGTCGCTGCCCCTGCCGATCGAGGCCGTCCAGGCGACGCCAAGCGACGAGCCAAGGCTGACATGGCCGACCGACTTGTTGGCGTTGCCGCCCGACTGCGCCCAGCTGCCGTTCGTTACGGCGGCAGGTAGTATCATCGACTCCGTGGCGGTAGCCGTATCGATGTCGATTTCGGCTTCATTGACGAGGACCGCGACGCGCTCGCCGGGAACGGTGACCTTGTCTTTCTTCTTGAAGATGCCAAGCGGGCCGCCACCGCCACAGCTGGCAAGCAAAGAGGCCGAAAGGAGAAGCAGGAAGACGCGGGAAACGTGACTCATGGGTGCAAATCCTATTGGGCAGTCGTGGCGGAGGTCGGGATCGACGCCGTTGCGTCGACCCCCAGCGAGCCGGCGAACTGGACCGCGCGGCCGCGAATGGTTTCGGGAACCTGCGCGTCGGCGGCAATGCTGGCGAACAGCTGGCCGGCACCGGTGCGGTCGCCCTTGGCCAGCTTGGCAAGCGCAACCATTTCGCCGGCGGTTCCAAAGAAAGGCTTGCCCGGCTCCGCCAGCGGGGAAAGGCGGGCAATCACCTCGTCCGGCTTGAGCTGGTCATATTCGGACATGGTTCCGCGCACGGTCGCAAGGTCGCGATAGGGTTGCGGCAGGCCTCCGTCGGCGGCGAGCCTCCTGTAAATTTCGATGGCGGTCTTCCGGTCGTTCTGGCGCAGCGCCAACGCGGCCTTGGCCAGCAAGGCACTGGCGCTGACGACGTCGTTCGTGGAATCTTCCAGAGGGGTCAGGGCTGCCGATGCGCCCTTCACGTCACCGGCCTGAACCTTGTCGAGCGCGGCCGACATGGCCTCGCTTTGCTCCATCACCTGCTTTTGCTGGCGGTCCTGCCAGTACAAATAGCCGCCGATGGCGGCGAGGAACAGGACGACCGCGGCAACGATCCACTTGCCATAGGCCCTGGCCATGTCGCGAAGCTGGTCGCGGCGGAGATTTTCATCGACTTCGCGGACGAAACTTTCGGCCGGATCGTTGGGAAGCGCCAAGGGGGTCCTCAATAATTGTTCGTGGGGATCACCTGCCGCTTCCTTCCCCACCCCATATGAACGGAAGCTGGCGGCGCTCCGTCTAGCGCGGGTGCGGCGAAAGGCAAACCCCTGCTGTCGCGAGGAATCCCTGGCACTAGACTTTTGTCATGGGGCCTTGTCGTGGATGGCACCATAGGTGTCGCACGCGCAATGGAACAACAGGCGTGCCGGGGGCCGGAACAGGGCGTGCAGCGTCAGCGCCGATACACCGCGCGTAATCTCTCGCTCGCAACCGGGACAGACTAGGCTCTCTTCGTCGCGGCCCTCGAACAGCGGCAGCGCGCCCTGCGCGCCGATCACCATGTCTTGGGCAAGCTTTTGCTGGATCTGACCGAGCCGGGTCTTCAATGGCATTACAAGCACTCCACTCACCGTCCCGCTACGCACGGTCGCACCCAGCTTCACCTAGGATTCACCCGGAGTCGGCATTGAGCGCGATAGTGGCCCGCGCCGATTAACCCATGTTGAACTGGTAACTAGGCCTTCGGCCGGTAGGTTTGCTCGTCAGTCGGGAAGGCGCGGCTGCGGACCTCCTCGGCATATTTGCCGACCGCCTCGCCGATCTCGCTCGCCATGTCGGCATAGCGCTTCACGAACCGCGGAGTACGCTCGAACAGGCCCAGCATATCCTCGGTGACAAGCACCTGTCCGTCGCATTTGGGCGAGGCGCCGATGCCGATGATGGGGACTGGAACCGCCTCGGCGACCCGGTCGGCAATTTCCTCCATCACGCCTTCGACGACGATGCAGAAAGCCCCCGCTTTCGCGACCGCCTGGGCGTCGGCCAGGATCTTTTTCGCCTCGTCAGCGCTCTTGCCGCGCGCGCCATAGCCGCCCAGCACATTCACCGCCTGCGGCGTGAGGCCGACATGGCCGATCACGGGGATGCCGCGGTGGGTGAGGAAATCGATGGTCGGCGCCATCGCCTCGCCGCCTTCCAGCTTGACCGCGGCGCAGCCGGTTTCCTTCATGATCCGGGCCGCGCTTTCGAACGCCTGCTCGGGCGACCCTTCATAGGAACCGAACGGCATGTCCACCGCGACCAGCGCGTGCCAGCTTCCGCGCACCACCGCCGCGCCATGCGCGCACATCATCTCCATCGTTACCGGAACGGTTGACGGCAGGCCATAGATCACCTGGCCCAGGCTGTCGCCGACCAGCAGCATCTCGCAATGCGGATCGAGCAGCTGCGCCATGCGCATGGTGTAGGCGGTCAGCATCACCAGCGGCTGCTCGTTCTTGCCGCCTTTCTTCCGCGCTCTAATCGCAGGCACCGTCATGCGCTTGCCGGGCACCGGCGTCGGCGTCGCACGGCTGGTCGAGGTATCGATGGTGAAGGTCGACATGGGCGAGGCTTCTAGGACGTTGCGGTCAGCTCAGCCAGCCCTTCCGCCGGGCCAGTCGGGCGGTCTGCCAGAATGCATAAGCCAGGATCAGGATGACGACTGGCACCAGCAAGTGATCTTCGGGCGTCAGTTCGCGCAGCTGCTTCACCAGGAAGACCCCGGAAAACTGCACCGCCACCGCGATCAGTGACGCCAGTAGCAGCGGCTCGGCGAAGCTGCGGCGAATGAGCAACCCGACGGCTCCAATGAACCCCGCACCAATCGCCACCGCCCACGCAATCGTCATCCACTGCGGCGTCGCCTTAAAGACGGCTCGCTGATCGAGCGGCAGGGATGCCGGATCGAGCGTCAAGCTGTTGGCGAACAGAAATGCGCCCGTTCCCTCGAATAGCAGCGCGGCGATCGCTGCCGCCCAATACCAGCCCGGCACCGCCGGCTTTGTCGCAACTCCGTCCACCCGCCCCTCCATGAC
>DASTOV010000184.1:0-9421 GCA_035720125.1 Sphingomicrobium sp.
GGCCAGTTCCGTAGTGAAAGCCGCGCCGGCCCGATCACCATGGGCAATGGCGACAAGCTGCAGCGCGACCATGTCATCCTGGCCGACGAGCCGGAAGAAATCCTGGGCAGCAACGAGGCGCCCAATCCGCAGGAGCTGCTGATGGCGGCGCTCAACGCCTGCATGACGGTCGGCTATGTCGCCGGTGCGGCGAAGCGGAACATCCGCCTCACCAAGCTGGAGATCGAGACCAGGGGCAAGCTCGACCTGCGCGGCTTCTTTGCCCTGTCCGACACGGTGCCGCCGGGCTATCCGGAGCTGGCATATGTGGTGCGGATCGCGGGCGAAGCCACGCCCGAGCAGTTCGCGGAAATCCATGCCGAAGTTCAGGCGACCTCGCCCAATTTCGACAATCTGGCCCGCGCGATCCGGATCGACGCCAAGCTTGAGGTCGAGAAAAAGTAGGCAGAAGGCGGCCGCATTACCCCCCCTCCGCGGACATTCCAACGAGCCATTCGGCTCGTTGGAGCCTAGAAGTCCGCTACGCCCAACCGCGGCCGCCCGCCGAACGGGGGCCGGTCTTCCAAGCAGCCGGAAGGCCGGCCCCAAATTTTTTCAGGTCAGGCGCAACTGACATGGGAACGAAATAATTCGCCGCCAGTTGACGAGATGCGGAGGTACCGAGCCTTCGCGAAAGCCCGCCGTGCCAGTCACGGTGGGCTTTCTATTTGCGTGACAGATGTAGCTGCTGTTTATTTTCTTTATAAGCAGATGGGTTTAACGCTGACCAAGTAGTTGCGTGGCGTTGGGGGTAAGCGTGATCAAATTTCGTAAGGGATTCAAAGACAAGGTCTGGGACAAATATTGGCATTGGCACCAGAAGTGTGAAGCCTATCCGACCAGCAATTGCATCATCCAGAAGGAAAAGCCGGCCGACGAACAGCTGTGCGAGCGATGTAGCGCGCTGAGCCGCGCCCGGGATTAGGAAGTCGCGGCGCTGCATTGCGGCCGGCCACGAGCAAGGCAAAGGGGCCGGACCGGCCACGCCGATCCGACCCCTCCACTGAAAAAAGCAACCGGAGAAGTGTCCAAGTCCCCGGAAACTTCTCAAACCCATGATAGCGCAAAAGATTGAAGCAGGCGAGCGGAGGCTACCGAAGGTCACCCGGCTTCCCCAAAGCCATGAGGTGTTGGACTAGTGCCAACCCGCCATTGGATGTCCGCAATGGATGCAAAGGAGCCGGTCAAAGATTGACGACGTTGTAGCGCTTGAGCTCTTCCGTGGTCAGGCAGCGCCGCGTCGAGCGGTCCTTGCCCTGCGTCTCGATCGCCTTTTGCTGATACATCACATCGCTCAGCAACTTCCGCGAAACTCCCATGCGGATGAGGAAATCATTGTCCTCGGTCGCCAAAACCGCCGAGCTCTGCTCGATCTCACCAATCAGATCCACCGTCGCGTCGCTGCCCTTGGATACTTCGACATCGATCAGGGCGCGGTCAGCGGTGTGGGTGAACATATGGACGATGAACAGCCCGCCAGGGTCGACCGAGCGGATCGGCCCGCCCATGAAAATGAAGTTGCACGCCGAAAAGCACGCCGCACCCGATGGAATGCGGGTCGGGATCATCGCCTTGCGGATCAATCGCCCCGCCTCATTGCCGACGAGCGCATTTCCGCCGGGCGAGCTCAGCCAGATTTCTTCGACCGGGGCGTGGGTGGTGAGCGCTTCCGCCAGTCGCGTCGCGGCGCCTTCGTCGATCACCCCCTCGGCTCGCAGGACCCGGCCGCCGCCGCCAGTATCGAGCGTAAAGCGCATCACTGGGAAGGTCGCCCAGCCCGGAGCCGCTGGGCAGCTGGGGTTGATGGGATCGCCTCCTGTCGCGACAGGCGCCGCCGAAGCCAGCGTCGCCAGCGCCAGGAAGCAGCCCACGCTACGCTGCCAGTGCATAGCCGCTTTCGCCAGGCTTGCGGCACATCCGCTTCAAGGCCGTGGTTTCCTCGCCATCGACGATGACGACATCGGTGACGGTAACGCAGCTCGTGCCATCGGCGAGCTTGTCCTCGCCGGTAACCGTCGACGTTCCCGATACATTGGCTCGCGTTTCACTGGTCCAGGCCGATGAGGTCCCGACCCCGCCGCGAACCGCACTATTGGTGGCTTCCGCCGCCTGGACCTGCTCCTTGCAGTCGAGCTTCTCGATGATCGCGCTCGACAGCAGGCTCCCGACCGGTACCGCGAGCCCGACTATCGTCGAGCCAGCGCCAGCGCTGCCGAGCGCGGAGCCCGCGATGCTGCCCGCGATCGCTCCGAACAGGCTGTTGCGCTTCTTCTTGGCCTCGGTCTGCTGGCACTGCTGTTTAGTGGCGGGAGTGGCGCTTTCGTTCTGACTGGCGCCGAGAAGATGCGCCTGCGCAGGCTGAGCGGCAAGCGTGGCAATGGCGATTGCCGCAGGAATGAAAACGGTCGCGTTCAACTGCCGCTCCCTGTTTCTGGCTGGGCTTCCGGTCTATGCCTGCCCAGCAACCCGGTCAATCGCCAGCCATGGACTTCCATGCCCGTTCAATGCCCATAACGACCGGTGGCGCCTGGCGCCTGGGCCGAATCATGTCCAGCCGCAGGGTCCCCAGTTCAAGCACACGAACGCCGAGATTTCACCATATCGGTAAAAAAGACTTGACATCGTCACGCTCATCTGGCACAAGCAGGGCACAGTCGACAATTGGGTGATTCGGACCGTTCCGGCAGCTGCCGGAGCGGTTTTCCATTGTGCGGAGAGTGGCGTGGCGGAGCTGGTCCTTGAAGGCGGGAAGCGCTTGCGGCAGGTCAATCGTTCCCATCGCAGCTGGACGACGGCAAGGCAGCGGGCCTTCCTCGAGGCACTGGCGACCTCATGCAATGTCAAGCTGGCGGCGCAGATGGCCGGCGTGTCGACCAGCCAGGCCTATGTCCGTCGGGGCAAGGACGCGACCTTTCGCGCCGGATGGGACCAGGCGCTGGCGACCGGATATGCCCAGCTGGAAATGATGATGCTGGAGCGGGCGCTGCACGGCGTGGAGAAGACCGTCATTGCGCGCGACGGCACGACCACCGTGATGCGCGAATATAGCGACCGGGTCGGCCTGGCGCTGCTCCGCATGCACCGCGACAGTGCGATGCTGGCATCGGAGGCGGGCGGCCATGAAGAATATCGGGAGGCCTGCGACCGGATCATCGACCGGCTGGAACGGATGAAGCAGCAAGGCGAGGTCGAAACCAAGGGCGCGGCCGATCGCATCGCGGTTATTGGCTGGGCACTGAATCGACGCCGATGAAGGTCGACATACCGCGCCGCCTGATGGAGCGGCTGTCGCAGCTTTCGCCGGCGCAGCGGCGCGCGTGGCTGTCCAAGTGCCGACCGCAGGACCTGCTGCTGCTCGATGCGGCGTTCGAGGCCTGGGCCAACGATGCCCAGCTGGAGCCGAACGGCGAGGGGTGGCGCGTGTGGCTGATGATGGCGGGACGGGGGTTCGGCAAGACACGCGCCGGGGCCGAATGGATCCATGCGCTGGCGCTGAGGGGCCGCAAGCATATCGCGCTGGTGGGCGCGACGATCGACGAGGCCAGGGCGGTGATGGTGGACGGGAGGAGCGGGCTGTTGTCGGTGGCGCGGCGCCAGCGCGTGCGGATCAAATGGGAGCCGAGCCTCAGTAAGCTGAGCTGGCCGCAAGGCAGCACCGCGCAGCTGTTTTCGGGCGACAATCCGGACGGGTTGCGCGGAGCCGAGCATCATTTCGCCTGGGGCGCTGCAACGCATCGATGCGCTGCTCTGTCCCGTCGTCGAAGGCGGTCCGCAAGCCGATCCGCCGGGAAATCCAGTGATCGGCAGATGCTACCTGATCGCGCCTGGCGCAACGGCGGCATGGGCCGGACAGGACGACGCGATCGCCTGTTTCACCGAGGGCGGCTGGAAATTTGTCGCGCCAGTCGAAGGCGTTGTCCTGACCGACAGGAGCAGCGGCGAGCCATGGCAATGGCGCGGCGCTGCCTGGGAAGCTGGAATTCTCCGCGCCCAGGAAGTGCGCATCGCTGGCCAACCGGTGTTGCGCCAACGCCAGTCTGCGATCGCGGACCCGGCCGGCGGCACCGTGATCGACGCAGAAAACAGGGCCGCGGTCACCGCCATTCTTGCCATGTTGAGAGCGCATGGATTGATCGACTGACCGCCTGATATCCCAGCAATAATGCAGGTTACGAACTGACTGCGGCATTTCGGCAACAGACTGGAGAATTGTAATCTTGCACGGCAACCGACCCTCTCATAAGGTGTTCGGGCAGTTCTGATACGGAACGCTGTTTGAAAGGGGATATATATGCGGAAGCTGGCCATTTTGGCTGCGCTCGCTTCGACCACTCTGGCTACTCCGGCCCTTGCATTGGACAAGGCCTGGTACGTCGGCGTCGAGGGCGGCCTGATGATCGTTGAAGATGCCGAGCTCGACGTTTCAGACGGTGCCTTCATCGATGACCGAACCACGTTGGACTATGATATCGGCGTCGACATCGGCCTAATCGGCGGTTACGACTTTGGCTCCGTCCGTGTGGAAGCCGAGCTTGGATATAAGACTGCCGGGCTCAACGACATAACGTTCGACGCCGAGTCACTCGACCTCGATGTTGATGGCGAGGGCCGCGTTCTTTCGGGAATGATCAACGGCTTGTTCGACTTCGGCGACGATGACGGCTGGAACGGTTATGTCGGCGGCGGTGTCGGTTTCGCCAGCGTCAAGCACAACATCGACGGACCCGATCCCGATATCAGTGACACTGACAGTGGCTTCGCATGGCAGCTCATTGCCGGCGTCCGCAAGGCGGTCAGCGACAATGTCGACCTGGGCCTGAAGTATCGCTTCTTCAATGCCCAATTCGACTATGAGGAAGACGGCGCGTCGATCGATGGCCTCTGGCGTTCACACTCGCTGCTGTTCAGTGTGATCTACAACCTGGCGCCTCCGCCGCCTCCGCCGCCGCCTCCGCCGCCTCCGCCGCCTCCGCCGCCGCCTCCGGCGACGCAGACGTGCCCGGACGGCTCGGTGATCCTGGCAACGGAAGCGTGCCCACCGCCGCCTCCGCCGCCGCCGCCGCCGCCGCCTCCGCCGGAGCCGGAACGCGGCTAAGCCAGGCAGGCAACGCGACTAAAGTCACCCCGGGAAGGCTTCGGCTCTCCCGGGGTTTCTTTTTGTTCGTTGACCGGGCGATAGTGGTAACCGCATTCGGTAAGGAGCAGCCTCCGGTTCCCAATGAGGACGGGATCCGCGAAGTGCAGAGCCGGATGGTCGTGATTGCGTTGGAGGAATAATGCGGTGCGAGTTTCCCTGACTGCCCTGTCGCTTGCCGTGCTGGCAGGTTGCGCCACGCCGGACGAATTGGGGCCGAGCGGCGATGCCCCGTCGATCCCGCTGATCAACTCGGCGGGCGCATCGACGGGAGCCGTGCAGGCGGAGATGAGACCAGGCGGCACCTATCTGCGCATCGCGGTCGAGGGCCTTTCGCCCGGCGACCATGGGCTCCACCTTCATGCCGTCGGCCGATGCGACGGACCGGATTTCAAAAACGCGGGCGGCCACTGGAACCCGGAAGGCAGGCAGCACGGCCACCTCAACCCCGCCGGACAGCACAAGGGCGACCTTCCCAACCTGACCGTCAGTGCCAGCGGCCGCGGGGCGATCAACTTCCTGGTGAGCGGGCAGCCACTCAACGACGCCGACGGCACCAGCCTGGTGATCCACGCGCAGGCCGACGACTACAGGACCGACCCGAGCGGGAACAGCGGGGACAGGATTGCATGCGCCGTGCTGGCGGCGCCTGTTCAGCCCTAGCAGGGCCAAACGCAGGGTTGGTCGAGTCACCGTCCCTGTTGGTCGATTTGGCTTGGCCAGCCGCCTCCTCCTGTGCCCAGATCAGACCATGAGCTGGCGATCGATCGCGGCCCTGGCCGTCGCAACGGCTACACCGTGCGCGGGACAGCAGGGGCCCGCCAGCTATCATGACATGTTCGGCGCCTGGTCGCCCGACGGGCGGCAGATCGCATTCACGTCTGATCGCAGCGGCGATCCCGAAATCCATGTCGCCTATGTGGACGGATCGGGCCTCAGGCAGTTGACCCACACGCCCGGGCGCGACGCGCACCCCAGCTGGTCGCGCGACGGCAACAGCCTGTTGTTCCAGTCGCCCAGGGCGGGCGGCGCCGTCCAGATCCATGAGATGAAGGCCGACGGGACGGAACAGCGGCTGCTGGCTGAAACAAGCGGATTTTGCGGAGTTCCGGTGGAGTCGCCCGACGGACGGCGCATCGCCTTTCAGTGCAGCAAATCGCTGGATGACCCGGGGACGGCGAAGGCGCCGTGGCGTGTCTACCTGCTTGAGCGCGGCCAGCGGGTTCCGCGTGCGATCACTCGAGGGCCCGGCAACGACCAGGTGCCGAACTGGTCGCCCGACGGGCGCAAGCTCCTGTACTTTTCCGACCGCAGCGGAACGGACCAGCTTTACGAGCTCGAGCTCGAGAGCGGGCGGGAGACCAGGCGAACATCGGGACCAGCCCACCACGGCGCGGCGACCTATTCCCCCGACGGCAAGCAGATCGCGGCGATGCGCACCGAACCGGGCGGAAAAGGCGACATCCATGTCATCGGCCCGGGCAAGCGGACCGTCCGAATCACCGACAGCGGCCCTGAATTCGGCATGGCCGCCTGGTCGCCCGACGGGAAACGCCTGCTCATCCAGCTGCCGACACAAGAGGGATGGCGGCTGTTCATCGCGCCGAGCGACGGCAGCGGAAGGCCCGAGCCGGTGAGCTTTCGGGAATGAAGTCATTGCGGCCGGGCACCGGTGCCTATGAAACTGCCAAAAATGGCGAAAATCTGTCATTAATAGGAACTTGCCGGCAGCTCACCCGTTGATTGCATACGGGCTGTGACGGGCCCCCATCACGCCAACCATATTTCCCAAGGAAGGAGCCGACCATCATGGCCGACACCAGAGACTTCAAACCCCAATCCGCCAATCCGAACCAGACGATGCAACATGAAAAGGCCAAGGCCGAAGTCGGCGGACGGCAGCGCCAGGACGAGCGCGACAAGCTCGACCAGGAGCGCCATCAGCAGCGCCAGGACGAGCAAGAGAAGAGCGCGATCGGTGGACAGCAGCCAACAGGCCAGACCGGAGAGCCGGGCCGCGCCCGCAGCGAGCTTGACCCGTCGCAGAAGGACAAGGCGCCGAGCGGCCAACGCTGACCATTGACGAGCGCTGACCATTGACGAGCACGGAACACACCCCAGTAGCGTAAAGGGTGCAGGATCGGGTTGCCCCAACGGGCAGCCCGATTTTTTGTCGAGTGACGTTACTTCGCCGCTCCCGCTTCCTCCCGCGCCTTCGCCGGCCGGGCGTTCTCAACCGCCCAGTCGAGCGCAAAGTCGGCGACTTCCTCCCAGCCCGGATCGAGCAGGGTCCAGTGCGAACGGCCGGGGAAGATCTTGAGATCCGTGCGCGAGGGAGCCTGCTTCTGCTTCTCGTAGATCGCCTGGGTCATGCTGGCATCGGCGATGAGGTCGAGCTCGCCGCCGATCAGCAGCAGCGGCGCGCGGTCAGGATTGTCCCAGCGGATCGGCGTCTTGTTGACGATCCCGTCCCAATAGACCTTGCCCGGCGTCGGCACGATGTAGCGGTCGTAGAAGGCGTCGGCCTCGCTTTCCGGCACCAGCTGGGCAAAGCGGTTGCGAAAGAACGCGCGCGACATGGTCTCCGCCTTCTTCCAGCTGCCCCAGTCGAAAAACACCGGCAGCGCCGAGACGATCGCCTGCAGCCCGAGCCGCACGCCGGGCGTCGGCGCCGGGTCGATCGCCACGCCGGCGCGGCCAAGGCCGCGGTCGAGCAGATGCTGGACGAACACGCCGCCGGCCGAATGGCCGATCAGGATGGGCTCCTCCGGGCACTGGCCGATGATGCGGCCA
Organism: Sphingomicrobium sp.; assembly: GCA_035720125.1. Taxonomy (GTDB): domain Bacteria; phylum Pseudomonadota; class Alphaproteobacteria; order Sphingomonadales; family Sphingomonadaceae; genus Sphingomicrobium. Next base: position 7,967 of record DASTOV010000184.1, read on the forward strand.
TAATGGTCGAGGATCTCGGCGATGCCGAGCGACGCGAGCTTCTCGTCCGGCTCGGCGCGCAGCTCCTCCGGCGAGCGGTCGTCATAGGGCCAGTCGGGCGCGACGACGGTGAACCCCTTCGCCTCATACCGCGCCTTGACCGCGTCCCAGCTGCGCGAATTGAGCCAGGCGCGTGGATGAGCAGGACGGTGTTGGACATGTCAGGGCCTCCGGGGTGCGAGTTGTGGGGACTCGGCGGAGGCGCGGGGACGCGGCGTCCTTGCCGTGAGCCGGCTATACACTGATCCAGATTAGTCACAGCAGGGATTTTGAGTGGCTTTGATGGCGACCGGAACGACCAAAGTGCGGGGATCTTGCCACTGCGGTGGCGTCAGGATCACGGTGCCGCATGCGCCGGAGTGGGTGGGGAGCTGCAACTGCTCCTTGTGCACCAAGACCGGCTGGCTGGTGGCTTATTATCCCGATGCGGACGTGAGGATAGAGGGCGAGACCGTCGCCTATGTGTGGGGAGATCGCATGATCGGCATCCACCACTGCCCGACCTGCGGTTGCGGGACGCATTGGAAGACGCTCGGCGAGGATTTCGGCAAGATGGGCGTCCATGCCCGGCTATTGGACGGGTTCGACGCGAGCAAGGTCGAAGTGAGGCTGTTCGACAACGCTTGAAGCTGGGGGATTAGGACGCTGCTACCGTGATCTAGAATGGCTCGCTTTGGAGAATTGAAACCGCTCGGTAAGCCAGGCAACCGCGAACTCGGATTTCGACAAGGTAGGTCCCGTCCGCTACTTGATGAGTGAATTGCCATTTCCTCCAGAATTCTAGGTCATTCTGTTCCCAGCGAATCATCGGTCCATTGCCCTGTGTTGGGCTGAGCCAAACCTCTACGTGGCCTTGCGGAGAACCTCTGCGAGCGGGATGAAATTGAACGTGGATGCCGTCACGTGCCAAGTCCACGCTTTCGACAAATACGAAGTCGGCATTGAAGACGCCCGCCTCGTTGAAAACACGGATGCGGTCTCGCCCCCCGAAATTAGGCCCGAGCTCGTGAAGCAGCAATTGCCGCTCGGCGGCTGATCGGCAGATGACTGCCTGTAGATACGGAGGTAGGGACATCGGGCTCGGCACGAGCACCTCCGCGCACCTTGCACGCCGAATTACGTCTTTCTCCTCGATCGACATGGGCCCTTCATGATAAATCCTCGAGAAGTCCAGTAAGTCAAATCCTTGATCATTAGAGTACACAGGGGGATGCCCCTGCATATTCCCGTCTGAGAACTGAACTCCCGGCGACGTCAGGAGTCGCGCTGCATCAAAAACCATCATGTAGAGCACAGGGGCATGCTTACCCATGAAAAAATCACACGGCTCGCGGATGCCCTCGATATGGAATTGGGTTGGAGTTTTCGGTCGGAAGTATAGGCGAACATATTGGTATGCCTGGGCGTTGGCAGCTA
>DASTOV010000185.1:0-12299 GCA_035720125.1 Sphingomicrobium sp.
ATGCCAGCCAGGAACACTGCAAGTTCTTCTCCATGATGTCGCAAGGCTATCTGGACCAAATTCGCTCCGACGCCGGCTATGAGCGAAAGAAGATGGTAATGGAGACCCAGTTTTCTCCCGGCCAATCGGTTCCGGAAGCGATTGCACCGGCCGGTCTCCGCCTGTTTTCCCGCCAAGTTGGTCGATTGACCGTCAGCGAAAGCGGGAAGGCGCTCAAATGCGATGTGATCAAGACCGAGGGGCCGCAGCCGCCAATTGACGACTGCTCCGACCTCTTGGGCGACAGATTTGAAGCGCTTGGAATCGAGGTTGGAGCGGTCGAAGCTACTGTCGCGCGAAATATTTTCATTGGCGATTAGGCAATCCTACCGGCACGACCGGCGCTCCATCGACCATCAGATTGATCCACGTTAAGTCAGCCTGTGAATGGAGTCGCAGTTGCGGAGGGTCGCATGCGAAATGAGCTCTTGGCGTTGGGATTGGCGGTTTCGGTCGCCGCCGGCGCGGGCGCGGAAGCGCCGAAGCGGCTCGGGCCGGACGCTTCCCCAATCTCCACATCCGTTTCGGTCCCGCCTGGCGGACGCCTGGTCTATATCAGCGGCACCGTCCCCGACGTGGCCGACGCCAATGCACCTGAAGGATCGGTCGCCCGCTTTGGCGATACCGAGGCCCAGACCAAGTCGGTGCTGCGCAAGATCGAAGCTGCGCTCAAGGACCAGGGACTGGGCCTTGGGGACGTCGTGATGATGCGCGTCTTCCTGGTCGCGCCGGCCGGGCAGCGAATGGATTTTGCCGGCATGATGCGCGGCTATCGCGAATTCTTCGGCACCGCCGCGCAGCCCAACAAGCCCGCGCGCTCAACCATGCAGGTGACAGGCCTGGTCGATCCAGGCTGGCTGGTGGAGATCGAGGCCACCGCAGCACGTTAGAAACGGGGGAGGCATGCCATGGCACTGACGCGCAGGGATTTCCTCGAACGGATCGGCGGCGTCAGCGCTGTCTACATCGGGATGGAAGCGATGGGCCTGCTCCGGGCGCAGACCGCCTCCGCCGAATCTTTCGCGCTTCCCCCCGGCTCGGGGAACGGCCGCAAGGTCGCCGTCCTTGGCGCCGGCATCGCCGGGCTGGTTGCGGCATATGAGCTGCAGCGAGCCGGGTGGGACGTCACCGTGCTCGAAGCGCGAGATCGGGTCGGGGGACGTGTCTGGACCATACGGGGCGGCGACCGCATCGTGCAGAAAGGACGCGAGGACCAGATCTGCACTTTCGCCGATGGACATTATTTCAACGCGGGCGCCGCCCGGATTCCGCACCATCACCATGTGATCCTTGGCTATGCGCGGCAATTGGGCGTGCCGCTCGAAGTGATGGTCAACCAGAACCGAGCGGCCAAATCCGAGTTCAACGGCCGGGTCGTGACAAATCGCCAGATGGCTTATGACGCGCGCGGCCACCTGATCGAGCTGCTTGCGAAGGCGATCGACCGCCACGCGCTGGACCAGGAGCTGAACGGTGTCGACCGAAAGGTCTGGCGGCAGTTCCTCAATTCCTATGGCAGTCTCGACCAGCGCGGCCGGTATGCGCCCGATGGAAGATCAGGCTTTGAAGTGCTTCCCGGCGCCTACCGGGAAACCGGGCGGCCGATCAAAGCCCTAAGCATGTCGGATCTGGGCGGGCTGGGCCCGAGCGGTGGCTGGCCGGTCATTTTCGACGACCTGTTCGACATGCAGGCGCCCATGTTCCAGCCGGTCGGCGGCATGGATAGGATCGCCTACGCAATTTACGAGCAAGTGAAGCCGTCGGTAAGGCTCAATACTCCGGTTACCGCGATCCGCCGCCGGGGCGAGGGAGTGCGGATCGAGCATGCAACCGGCGCGGTCGACGCCGACTATTGCATCTGCACCCTCCCGGTACATCTTCTGGAACGCATTCCGGCCGATTTCTCGCCGGCAAAGAAGGCAGCGATCAAGGGCATTTCCTACGTTCCCGGCGTAAAGGTTGCGTTCGAGGCACCTCGCTTCTGGGAAGCGGAAGGCATCTATGGCGGGGTCGGTTGGACGGATCGGGCGAACGAAAACCTGATCTATCCTTCCAATAACTGGCATGCGCCTGCTGGTGTGCTGGTCACTGCCCATTGCGTCGGCTGGACGGCGAACGATCATCCGCAGCAGTTCACGGCGATGAGCCACGAGCAGAGGTTCCGTGTTTGCCGCGATTCCGTCGAGGCGCTCCATCCCGGGCATGGCCGCGACCTCGCCAATCCAGTTACCGTGGCCTGGGCGCTTACGCCTTGGTCGGAGGGCGTCGGGCCGACCGGACCGGCCTTTGGCGGCTTTCCTCCCGGCGGCCCGCGTCCAACGCAATATGACGAAATGCTTCGCGCGGAAGGCCCCGTCATCTTCGCCGGCGAGCATCTCAGTTACGTCCCATTCTGGCAGGAGGGCGCGGCGCTTTCGGCGCACGAGGCGCTGAAGGTTCTTCAGTCGATGTCCGCCGAAACGTCGAGGCAGGCCGCATGATCAAGTTTTTCGAACGGATGGCCAATCGGGTTGCGATCGCCGTCGGGCGCCCGCGCGCATTCCTTGTCGCCCTCGCGGTCGTCATCGCCTGGGCAGTAACGGGCCCCATCTTTCGCTGGTCCGACACCTGGCAGCTGGTCATCAATACCAGCACGACCATCATCACCTTCCTGATGGTGTTCCTGATCCAGAGCGCCCAGAACCGCGACGCCGCATCGATCCAGGCAAAGCTGGACGAGCTGATTCGCGCGGTTGTTCATGCGCGAAACGAGTTCATTGGGATCGAACATCTGACCGAGCAGGAGTTGGACATGGTCCTTTCGGCGCTGGAAAAGGAAGCCGGCAGCGAACCGGCGCGGCATGCCGCGATCGTCCGCCTGATCGCGCGCAGACGCTAGGCAAAAAGGAGGCGGCGGTGCTGGCCGGCCCGCCGCCTCTCAACCCCGCCGGGAACGATCGATCGGCAGGGCCACATGTCGCAAACGCCTGCATCGTTACGGGGATGCACGGTTCGGCTCGAAACCGGCGCGTTTAGTCGCCATTGCGCCAGTCCGGCTTTCGACGAACGGACCTAGCGGACCTGCGGACCCCGCGATAAGCCTTGTGCCCCTTTTGAAGGAGAAGCGGCATGCGGGCGATCATCTTGGCGGCCTTGGTGGCTGCAACCAGTCCGGCAACGGCGTGGGCCGAACCGGCCGACGTGGCCGCCCAGGTCGCGGCGACCGCAACTCGAACCGAAGCGAACGTCAAGCTCGACGAATCCCGAAGGCCCGCCGAGGTGCTCGGTTTCCTGGGGCTCGAAAAGGGCATGCGAGTGCTCGATATGTTTGGCGCCAACCAATATTGGGCAGAGATCACCGCGCCCGCGGTCGGGCCCGACGGCCTTGTCGTCGTATGGCAGCCGAACCAGTTTCTCAATGACAAGAGACGGGCGACCTTCGCCGAATTTGCGGCTCGCCAGAAGAATGTCCTGCTGATCAACAGTCCGTTCGAACAGCCCGCCATCGGCGCCAATGCCTACGACTTCATCCTGATGAACCTCGACTACCACGACGTTTATTGGGAGAGCGCGGAGCGAAACATCGGCCGGATGGAACCCGACACCTGGCTGCAGCGACTTTACGCCGCCGCAAAGCCAGGCGCGGTGGTGGGCATCATCGATCATGCGGCAACGCCCGGCGGGGACACCCGCGAAGTGGTGGAAAAGCTGCATCGGATCGATCCAGCGGTGGTCAAGGCCGACTTCCAGCGCGCCGGCTTCGTGCTGGAAGCGGAAAGCGAGTTGCTCAAGAACCCGGCGGACGACCACAGCCTCAATGTGTTCGATGAAAAGATCCGGGGGAAAACCGACCGCTTCATTTTCAAGTTCCGGAAGCCGCAATGACGTTGAACGGCAAGCGAGCGACCTGGCTCGTCCTTAGCGCACTTGTCCTCGGCCTGTTGCTCGGCGCCTTGTCGAACCAGGCCGGAAGCATACGTGAGCCGCTGATCACCGTCGCCTCGACTGTCGGCGGGCTATGGCTGGATGCGTTGAAAATGACGGTCATCCCGCTGATCATCGCGTTGCTGGTGACGGGCGTCGTCTCTGGAGCCGACCAGGCTCGGGCCGGCCGGATCGCCGCCCGGTCGATCATATGGTTCGTGATCGTGCTGACCAGTTCGGCCTTGTTCGGCGCGCTGGCGATGCCGGCGCTGCTCGAAGCGTTTCCGCTCCCCTCGGGCGCAGCCGAGGCATTTCGCGCCGGCCTGGCCAGCGTCGACAGCGCCGCCGCCGCCGCGTCCGTCCCAACCGTGCAGGATTGGCTCAGGGGCCTGATACCGACCAATCCGATTGCAGCTGCAGCGAATGACCAAATCCTCGCCCTGGTCGTGTTCACCGCCATTTTCGCCTTTGCCGTGACCCGCATCGATGCGGAGGGCCGGCAGGCTGTCGGACGGTTTTTCAAGGGTATCCAGGATGCCATGCTGGTCGTTGTCGGCTGGGTACTGTCGTTCGCCCCGATCGGAATATTGGGCCTGGCGTTCGCAGTCGGCGCAGGAGCCGGTGGAGCGGCGTTCGGCGCGGTGCTGCATTATGTAGTTCTGGTGTCGGTCGTAGGCCTGTTGGTGACGCTATTCGCCTATGTCATCGCCATAACCTACGCGCGCTGGAAGCTGGGCGATTTTGCGCGGGCGATGATCCGGCCGCAGGCGGTCGCCATCTCCACGCAATCCAGTCTCGCCTCCCTTCCGGCGATGCTCGACGCGGCCAGGCAACTTCGCGTTCCACAAAGAAATGCCGACGTGACCCTTCCGCTGGCCGTGGCGCTGTTCCGCGCAACCGGTCCGGCCATGAACATCTCGGTGGCCATCTACGTCGCCTACTTGATGGGCATCGAGCTGCACGCCGGCAACCTGATCGCCGGCTTCGCCGTTGCGGCAATCGCCAGCTATTGGGCTGTCAGCCTGCCAGGGGCGTTGTCATTCGTGACATCGATCGCGCCAATCGCGCTGGCGATGGGCGTCCCGATCGAGCCTTTGGCGCTATTGATCGCAGTCGAGGTGCTGCCCGACATCACACGGACGCTGGGCAACGTCACCTGGGACGTTGCCGCAACGGGCGCCGCGTCGCGCGGCGAGCGCGAGGAATCCTAGGCCCTCCGTTCGTCGCCTCCGCAGGGTCGTTCGTGGCTGGGCAGGCACGCCTGTCGAGCGCTCCGAAAGCTCGGTCGATGATCGGATGATTTACAAGTGTAATCGCGCTTTCTTCGGGACGCGGCGCGATTGGAGGGGAGACCCCTGACATCCCGACCCTCCTTCGCGTCGCACCCTGGAAGGAGTTCAGTGTCATGTTTAGCTTATTGGCCGCGGTGGCGCTTGCCGGCGCCACCCTGGGAGCGCAGTCGCATGCCCATGAAGGTTATACCAAGGTCGAAGGTCGCGTATCACTCGCGGGCCTCGACCTTTCCAATGCCGCTGACGTTGCGGAGCTAGAGAAACGCATCGAGCGCAAGGCCCGCACCATCTGCCGGCGAGGAGTGCCTGACGAACTGAAGGACAGTCCCGTCGTCCAGGACTGCACCGCCAGCGTGGTCGCCAATGGCCGAGACAGGTTGATTGAATTGACGTCGGCCAGCCAACCGCTGGCCCGCCTCGGATCGGTGAATTAGCACCGTTCCATTGCCTGTGGACGCGCAGACCTCTTTTCTGGCGGCGTCCACGAGCCGTTCGTCGACATGACCCATTCATTCGTCAGTAGGTCGAGAGCGGGACGGCTGTTGTCGAGCGGGAGGTGAATTCAACTCTGAATTGCGCTTCGATTGGCCGACGACGCGAATGGAGGGAGACCCCTGACATCCCACCCTTCTTCGCGTCGCACCTCACGGCACGAAGGAATTTCCATGAACCGCTTGTTGATCGCAGCTGCCCTGCTGGTTCCAGCACCGCTGCTTGCAGCGCAATCCACGCCGGCAGCGGAGCAGCGGCCCGCTGCCGCGCAGACGCGTCATCTCGTCATGTTCACGCGGGCAGGCCCGAACTTTTCGAAGATCCGTGAACATCAAGCGGAAGCGCAGTCACACCAGGCCATCTACGAGAGGCTGGCTGCCGACGGCACGACCATTGCGGGCGGTGCGTTTGAGGGCGAGCCGGTGATGGGCATGACGATCTGGAGCGAAGGCATCGACGAGGCTCGCGCCCGCGAGCTGATCAATGACGATCAGCTGCCGAAGCTAGGCATCGTCACTTATGAATTCCGGACCCTTGGAGTCCGCATGGGTTCGCTCAAGAACTGAATCAGCGTCCGGCGATCGCCCGGACCTGATCGGCGTAAAGGCGGCCCACCGGCTGCTCATTGCCGTCGGCCAGACGCGCGATCCACCGGCCCGAGGCATTGCGGCTGAAACCCGCGATGAAATCCCGCCGGACGATCGCCGAACGGTGCAGCCGGACGAACAGCTCCGGATCCAGCCCCTCTTCCAGCGCCGCCATCGAATGGTGGATCAGCCAGCTCCGCTTGGCCACGTGCAGGCGCATATAATCGCGCTCCGCGGTGACCCGATCGATGTCCCGGGCTGCAATCCGTACCAGGCCGGACAAATCCGACGCCCAGAATTCCTCAAGCCAGGGTGATGTGGGCGCGGCTGGCGCCTCGTCCGGCGATCGGTCGGCGCGGGCGGCCAGATAGGCGCGAGCCCGATCAATCGATCGCGAAAGTCTTTCGGCCTCAACCGGCTTCATCAGATAGTCGATTGCCGCGACATCGAAGGCCGCGACGGCGAACTGGTCGAACGCGGTAACAAAGACGACGGCGGGGGATTCTCCGCTTCGCGACAGGGCGCGAGCAACCTCGATCCCGTCCAGGCCCGGCATCGCGATGTCGAGCAGCACCAGATTGGGCTGCAGCGCTTCGGCCATGCGGATCGCGCTTTCGCCGTCGTGCGCGGTGCCAACCAGGTGGACGCCCTCGACCCGTGCGAGCAGCATCTGCAGCCGTTCCGCGGCAAGCGGCTCGTCGTCGGCGATCAATATTTTCAGCTGAGTCTCGTCAGTCATCTTCTTCCAATGGCATGGCGAGCGAAACTTCGTAACCACCTTCTATCGGCCCGAAGCGACAATCGGCACGTTTTCCGAAATGGGCCTCCAGCCGCTGGCTGACATTGGACAGGCCCAATCCGGTCCCGGTGTGGGTCGGGATGGGCGGCACCTTCTTCGTTGTACCGCCCACGGCCCGGTTGATGACGTCCAGCTGCATCCGGCCGCCGTCCAGGTAGCGCGCACGGATCGACAGCTTCACGCGGGCAGTCGTCTGCGACACGCCATATTTGATCGCATTTTCAATCAGCGGCTGCAGGATCAGCGCAGGGACGCGCGCGTGGGCCAGTTCATCCGGAATATCGATTTCCACCTCGAGCCGGTCCGGGAAGCGGACCTTTTCGATGTCCAGGTAGAGTCGCTGCAGCGCGATCTCTTCAGCCAGGCTGACGTCGGCGGATGGATCGATCGACAAGCTTGTCCGGAAGAAGGTCGAGAGAGCCATCAGCATTTCTTCCGCCTTGTCGGAACGTCCCGACATGACCAGCGAAGAAAGGCTGTTCAGCGTATTGAACAGGAAGTGAGGATTGACCTGATACCGAAGGGCGCGGACCTGGGCGGCATGAGCCGCGGTCTCCGCTTCGGCCAGCCGCAGTTCGGTGATGCGGGTCCGGTGTTGCTGGGTCATCGCGATGAAGAATGCGCACCAGGCGGCCAGCAGGAAGAACCAGGTAACGGTCCCGTCCGCGATCAGCCTCGGCATGCGCGAGGCAATGACTTCCTCCATCGGCGGCAGGTTGACCTCCAGCTCGTCGCCATCGTTCTTGACGATGCGGACATTATTGCCGCGCTGGACAATGGCGACGCCTTCCTGCGTCGTGATCTTGGATGTCTCGCCCATCGGTTTCGACCAGGTGGCCATCCTGAGGCTGGCGGCCGACATGATGATTGCCGCCGGCAGAGCCGCGGCTGCTGCGACGATCGCCATCCGCCTGATGCTGCCGTCGCGGGCCAGGAATCGAATGACGGCATAAATCAGGAAGGTAAGGATGAGGCCAAGCGCGGCGTTGAACGCGCGGTACCCGATGGCGGAGGCTGCCTCCGGTCCGAACAGTCCGCGCAGCAGCACGGTTACGAGGTAAAAGGCCCAGAAGGCGATGATTGACTGGGTCGCAAGACGCCAGTCGGCAAAGCGACCCTGAGCTGAAAATGCTGATACGACGGACATTACGTGCATCATTAGGGAATCTTGCGGCCAAATCACAATGTTGCGCTTGTCCGTTGGCAGACGCGCGCCGCCTATCGGTCGAACAATTTGGCCGCAGACGGCGGAACGGGCCGCCGGGACACACGTTCTGACGGCAGATCAAGCTATCTGGGCGATGCGTCATGACCGACAAGGTAAGGCATGTGAAACGGCAGGATGAAAATCCCCATCCACCCACCTTATCGGGGGAGCCGGATCGCGAGCTCGAACTCAAGGTGAAGAAACACCCCGAAGACGATGACGCCAAGGTCGATCTTGGCAGCGACGAGTCGATGGATGCTTCGGACCCAATCTCGACGACCCAGCCCGGATCGTCCAAGCCGGCGCCATCATCCGGTTTTCCTGAATAATTTTTTTGGGGATAATTGGTACCGTGCGGGAATTCCCGTGCCTTATCGTGCCATTAAGAACACAGCTCCAGCAAAGATGACGGCGATGTGAGATTTTCATGTTGCGGCCAAGACTCCCCTTTGATTCAATATGAATGGGGGGTGGGATTTTGGTTAAGAGATTGGAAACCCAATCGGCCTCATGATCCTGCCTTAGGGTAAGAGGAGTCGGGGATCATGGCCACGAGAACGAGCCAGCCTGCCGGAGGGGCGCTGCTCATCTCGGAATTGAAGGAATTCGCTTCCTTCCCGAAAGCGACGCAGCGTTACGTCCGCCGATCGCTGGATGTCGCCTATGGCCGTTCCGACCCGCTGCAGACGTGGGCCCGCGACGAGATCGAGGCCGCTGCGATTGCCGCGCAGGCTCGCTTCTACAAGCAGCTCGACCATCTTCGCATGCAAATACCGGACGATAGCGGGCTCGATATGATCGAGCCTTTCCTTGGCATGCTGGTGACTCTCTCGGCGTTCGACCTGGGCCAGGACCGACTGCCGAACTTTGCCGCCTTCCGCTTCCTTTATGAGCGCTTGCTTGGCGCCAGCGTCCGGCCGTGGCTCCCCTCGGCCTTTTGCGCCGCGGCTGCCTTGCCGCATCTGCATCCAGACCGCCGCAGGATATTGCTCCAGTCGATCAGCGAGAGCGCCGCGACCGCGCCGGGCTGGTCAACTCGCGAGCCGGTATTCTGGCCGGAGTGGGTGGAAAAAGTCGACCAGGCCGCTGCCGCCTAGTGACGCTTGCAGCCTATCCGGGGGACAGGCGAGCAAGGCACTCAGGCCGGCAACCTTATCGTAGGATAGAGTTCGGCCAGCTGCTCCAGGCTGCTCGGCGCATCCCTGTGATGTACGAAAACGCCGCCGGCCGCCTCCCACCTGTCGCGATGATCGGCGCGGTCATCGACCAGCACGTCGGCTCCCGTCATGTGGCGATATTTGTCGCGCGCCATGCAGGTGATGATGCGGGTGCCCGGAAAATGCTCTTCCGCCCACCTTATCTTTTGCGGGGCCGCCCAGCTGCCGAGCGGGAGCCCGGTAAGGATGATCGGGTCGAGATGCTCAACCGCGTCAAACAGCAAGCGAGCATCCGGCAACAAGGGGAGTCTGGCATAAAAATCGCTTGCCCGGGCAATGCGGCGCCAGAACTCACGCTTGCCATGCCGCTCCTCAAACGCGCGGGGCGGCATGCCGAGCACGGTCGTTGCCCCCGAGTCGAAGTCGGCCAGCACGCCATCACAATCGAGAAACAGCTGGGGCACCACGGTTGAATGGCCCAGCCTGGATCAGGTTCCTAGCCGCCGGATCAATTCCGCAGCGAATTCGCTGAGAGTGTCGTCCCGCGCGCCAAGGATGGCGATGCGGTCACCGGGCAAGGCCTCGGCCAGCAGCCGTTCGCCGATCGCATCGCGTCCTGGAACATGCTCGGCATGTCCTCCGGCCTGGCGGATGGCTTCCGCAAGCCAATCTGAGCCGCGCGATCGGTCGACGGTCCCACCCTGGTAGACAGGGTCCGGAAGAAACAGCCGGTCGCCTTCGCGCATGCCCCTGGCAAAGGTTTGCGCCAACTCCTGGCCCATCTTGGCCAACGGGCCATAGCCGTGCGGCTGGAACATGATCAGCAGCCGGCCCGGTGCGGCGGTCAATGTTTCCAGCGTGGCCGCAATCTTGTCCGGATTATGCGCAAAATCGTCGATGACGGTTACGCCCCGGGCTACACCGACCGTTTCGAGCCTGCGCTTGAGCCCGGCAAAGCGCGCCAATGCGGGCGCCGCATCCGCAAGCGAAATGCCAATCGCGTGAACGGCGCCCAGGGCGGCCAGCGCATTCAGGGCATTGTGGCGGCCGGGGAGCTGGAGTTCCACGGCTTGCTTAAGGCCATCGAGCTTCGCTTCGAAACTCAATCCGTCGGGACGAAGCTGGAGATTATGGCCGCCCAAAATTGCCGACGGGCTGTCGAAACCAAAGCCGATCACCCGCTCGTCATTAATCGTGTCCGCGACCAGCCTTGCCTCCGGATCGTCAAGATTGACCACCGCCTTGCCGGCTGCGGCCAGGAAGCCGCCGAACAGGCCGCGAAGCTCGTCCATTTCCTTATGGTCGAGGCTGATATTGCCGAGCACGGCGACAGTCGGCTGGTAAAGCGCAATCGACCCATCGCTTTCATCGACTTCGCTGACGAACAACTCGGGATCGCCAACCAGGGCCGATGCGAAGGGCGCGCCGGGCGACACGAAATTCCTCATCACCGCGCCGTTCATCACGGTCGGCTGGCGATGGAGGCAATGCAGGATCCAGCCGACCATGCCGGTGACGGTCGATTTGCCGCTGGTGCCGCCGACGGCGATGCTCTTGTGAGCAGCGTTGAGCAGCTTCGCCAACAATTGCGGGCGCGTCATGCGCGTGAGGCCGAGCTGGCCCGCGCGAACGACATCGGGGATCGTTTCTTCGACCGCCGCCGACGTGATAAATGTCATGCCCTCGGCAAGTCCGGATCCGTCCTGGGGTGCCAACTGGATGCCCAGCGATCGCAAATATTCGAATTTTGACGCCAGGCGCCCGGCATCCAAGGACCGGTCGGATCCGGCTACCTTTGCGCCACCGGCACGCAGGATGGCGGCAAGGGGCAGCATCCCGCTGCCGCCGATTCCGCAGAAGAAATATTGATCAGTCATTGGCGCGATGGCCTAGGCGGGCGCGCAGGCTTGTGCAATTCATCCGGTATGAGAATTGCGGTCGTTGCACCAAGCTGCGCGTTGAGGCCCGACGCGGCCGATGCCGTCATGGCGATCGTGGCCGAACGCGGCGACACGGAACTCGTCATTCACCCGCAATGCTTTTTCAGCGACGGGCATTTCGCGGGATCGGACAGCGCGCGGCTGGAAGCGCTGCTCGAAGTGATGGCCGACGAGAAATATGGCGCTATTTGGTTTGCGCGCGGCGGCTATGGGTCGAACAGGATCGCCGAAGCCGCCGCCGCCAGCTTGCCGCATGCTGCCCGATCCAAGACCTATCTCGGCTATTCCGACGCCGGCTTCCTGCTGGCGGCATTGCACAAGGCGGGCCTCGACGTTGCCCATGGCCCTATGGTGCAGGATGTTGCGCGCGAAAGCGGAGAAACGGCAATTCACCGTGCACTGGATTGGCTGGTTCGCCGCGACGAGTCTGCCATCGAACCTGGCCTTGTCCGAGGTCAGCGGGCCATGGCATTCAACCTGACCGTTCTGTCGCACCTCGTTGGAACAGCGGTGGAGCCGGACTTTTCAGGGGCCGAGCTGCTGATCGAAGATGTTGCCGAGCATGAATATCGGATCGACCGGACCATGTTCCATGTGACAGGCAGTGACGCGATCCGCCGCTGTGCCGGGATTCGCGTCGGACGGATCAGTGAAATTCCGGACAATGATCGCGCATTCGGCAACGATGCCGAGTCGATTGTCCGGGACTGGTGCGAAAGGTCCGGAATCGCCTTCCACGGCCATGCCGATATTGGGCATGACTCGGCCAATAGGGTCGTTCCATTCAACTATTGAGCAATTTAACCAATTTGGGGCCTCTCTCCCTCTTGCGCGCAGAGGGGAAACGCGCTCTATCTTCTAGAGAGAACAACAGGAGGGCCAC
>DASTOV010000186.1:0-9458 GCA_035720125.1 Sphingomicrobium sp.
TCCGCGTTTCGCCGCCCAACGGCCGTTCCCGTCCATGATGATTGCGACGTGACGGGGACCCTCACCCTGTCGGTCAAGGGTCGCCCCCTCCGTCGGGGCCGGCTTAGAGCTCACTTGCCGAGGATTTCCTGTTCCTTGTTGTGAGCCGCGGAATCGATCTCGGCAATCACATTGTCGGTCAGTTTCTGAACTTCGGTGGACAGACGCTTATGCTCGTCCTCGCTGATCTCATGCTTCTTCTCGTCGGTCTTCAGCGCGTCCATTCCGTCGCGACGCACGTTGCGGACGGCTACCCGAGCCTTCTCAGCATATTGGCCGGCCAGCTTCGCGAGTTCCTTGCGCCGCTCCTCGGTCAGGTCCGGGATCGGCAGACGGATCACCTGACCATCGACGATCGGGTTGATGCCGAGCCCGGCGTTGCGGATCGCCTTTTCGACCGCGCCGAGATTGCTGCGATCCCAGACCTGCACCGACAGCAGGCGCGGTTCGGGCACCGAAATCGTCGCGACCTGATTGATCGGCATCATGGCGCCATACACCTCGACCTGTATCGGATCGACCAAGGCAGTCGATGCGCGACCCGTACGCAGCCCGGCCAGGTCGTGCTTCAGCACGTCGAGCGCGCCGTGCATGCGGCGATCCAGGTCTTGCTTGTTGTAAGCGGGCATCCTTTCACTCCTCATTCTGGACGATCGTCGCCGTTCCGCGCCCGGCCAATACTTCCGCGAGATTTCCGGGCTGGCGGATGTTGAAAACGACGATCGGAATATTATTGTCGCGGCACAGCGCAACCGCGCTGGCATCCATAACCTTGAGATTGTCCGCCAGTACCTGTTGGAAGCTCAGGCTGTCGTAGCGCGTCGCGCCCGCAACCTTCTTGGGGTCGGCGTCATAAACGCCGTCGACGCTTGTGCCCTTGAACAGGGCGTGACAGCCCATTTCAGCCGCACGAAGCGCAGCGGCCGTATCGGTCGTGAAATAGGGATTGCCGGTACCGGCAGCGAAGATGACGATCCGGCCTTTCTCCATGTGCCGGACTGCACGGCGGCGAATATAGGGCTCGCACACGCTTGCCATGGGAATGGCCGACAAGACGCGCGTGTCGACACCGAGCTTTTCCAGCGCATTCTGGACGGCCAGAGCGTTCATTACCGTTGCGAGCATGCCCATGTAATCGCCAGTGGCGCGATCGAAGCCCTGTGCGGCCCCCGCTATCCCGCGGAAGATGTTGCCGCCCCCAACGACCAGGCACAGTTCGTGACCGGCTTCCTTGGCTGCCGCAACCTCGCCGGCCATGCTGGCCACCGTTTCCGGATCGATGCCAAACTGGTTCGGCCCCATCAACGCTTCGCCCGACAGCTTCAGCAGGATGCGGTGGAAGCGCGGTCGGGTCATATGCAGCTCGTTCCTTTAGGCCGGCCAGATAAGCGAAGGGCGGATGCGCTCTTACGGCGCACCCGCCCCTCTGCCAATATCTCCGCCCCGAGATTTCTCGGGGAGGAAATCCGGTCAGACGACCGGTTCGTCCTTCTTGACGCCGGCGGCGGCAGCCACCTCGGCGGCGAAGTCGCTCTCGGCCTTCTCGATGCCCTCACCCAGCTGGAAGCGCTTGAACGCCTTCAGCACGATCGGCGCACCGGCTTCCTTCGCAGCATTTGCAACGACGTCGGCGACAGGAGTCTTGCCGTCGTGAACGATCAGCTGCGATACCAGCGCGTTCTCCTTTCGGAACTTGGCGATCGAACCCTCGACCATCTTCTCGACGATGTTGTCCGGCTTGCCGCTTTCCTTGGCTTTCTCGATCGCAATCGCGCGTTCGCGCTCAAGCATCGCTGGATCCAGGTCTTCGGATGTGAGGGCAAGCGGGTTGGCCGCGGCGATGTGCTGCGCAAGCTTCTTGCCGAGCTCGTTCAGGGTTTCGGCCGACGCCGTGCCCTCCAGCGCGACCAGGACACCGATCTTGCCCATACCCTGGACGACCGCATTGTGGACATAGCTGACCACGGCGCCCTCGCTCACTTCAAGCAGGGCGGTGCGGCGCAGCGACTGATTCTCGCCGATCGTCGCAATGTTGTCGGTCAGCTTTTCCTCAACCGTTCCTCCGCCCGGATAGGCAGCGGCTTTCAGCGCCTCGACGTCGCCCTGAGCCTGCAGCGCAAGGGTCGAAACGTTGCGGACGAAGTCCTGGAACTGCTCGTTCTTGGCGACGAAGTCGGTCTCCGAGTTGACTTCGACGACCGCGCCCTTGGTGCCTTCGACGGCAACGCCAACAAGGCCCTCGGCAGCCGTGCGGCCGGCCTTTTTGGCGGCGGCGGCCAGGCCCTTGGCGCGCAGCCAATCGACCGACGCTTCCATGTCGCCGTTGTTTTCGGCCAGCGCCTTCTTGCAGTCCATCATGCCGGCGCCGGTGCGCTCGCGCAGTTCCTTCACCGAAGCAGCGGTGATCTCAGCCATGTTTTCTTCCTCTTGACCCCCCTCCCTAAAAAGGAAGGGGCTGGGGGTGGGTGTTCCTACGCTCGATAAGGTGGGTACGTTCGACCCACCCCTCAATCCCCTCCCGGGCTGGGAGGGGAAGTATTACGCTTCGAGCGCAGCTTCCGCCGGCGGCTCGGCCATAGCGCCGATGTCTTCGCCGCGAGCCGCAGCGCCGCCCGTCTTGCCGGCGTTGGCTGCGTTGGCGACCGCCTCGCAATAGAGGCGGACGGCGCGGCTGGCGTCATCGTTGCCCGGTACGGGGAAGGCGATGCCCTGCGGGTTCGAGTTGCTGTCGAGGATCGCGATGACCGGGATACCCAGCACATTCGCTTCCTTGATCGCCAGTTCTTCCTTGTTGGTGTCGATGACGAACATCACGTCCGGCAAGCCGCCCATGTCGCGGATCCCGCCCAGCGAATTCTCGAGCTTGTCGCGCTCGCGGGTCAACTGAAGCACTTCCTTCTTGGTCAGGCCGGCGGTGTCGCCCGACAGCTGCTCCTCAAGGCTCTTGAAGCGCTTGATCGAATTGGAAATGGTCTTCCAGTTGGTCAGCATGCCGCCGAGCCAGCGGTGGTTGACGAAATGCTGGCCGCTCACGCTGGCCGCCTCGGCCACCGCGTCCTGCGCCTGGCGCTTGGTACCAACGAACAGCACCTTGCCGCCGCGGGCGACAGTCTGCTGCACAAAGTCGAGCGCACGAGCGAACAGTGGAACGCTCTGCGACAGGTCGATGATGTGAACGCCGTTGCGGTCGCCGAAGATATACGGCTTCATCCGCGGGTTCCAGCGGTGGGTCTGGTGGCCGAAATGGGCGCCAGCCTCGAGCAATTGCTGCATGGTGACGACGTTGGTCGCCATAGGGATATCTCCTCCGGTTAAGCCTCGGTGGAACCTTGTCACCGGCCAAATGGCCGGCACCGGTATGGTGGTTCCGCCTGTGGGATGGCGGCGCCCCTAGCCGATGGAGGCCCGGATATCAAGCGCTTGGCATAAAGTGGAACATGAAGCGAACGACTTTGCTTGACAAAATGAGAACATTTGCAGAACATTGTCTCAGTAACGGGAATGGAAGGAATGTTCCGATGATTGCAGCCGCTGTTACGCTGGGCCTGTTCTGGCTCATTCTCGCGCTGGTGGTAGACGTGATGTGGCGCGACGGCGCGAAGGTCCTCGCTGCCCTCGAAGGCCGCTCGTGGACCGCCAGTCCGACGCACGGGCGACCGGTGACGATCCGCTTCAGCCGGGCCGGTTGGGTGTCGAAAGCGACGCCGATGACGCCTGCATTGCGCGCCGCCGCTTGACTCTGGCGTAACCAGCGATGCTGAATGGAAGCAGTGCGAGGTAGATCACCGAGATCGCCAGCAAGGTCATCCAAGGCGCGTTGAGCAGGGCCGCCCCCAGCAATGCGATCCCTGCCAAGGCGAATAGCCGCCAGCCGCGCCGGATGCGGATCGATCCCCAAGTGTAGGTCGGGATGCTGGAAATCATCATCAGAGCAATGAACAGCGTCCAGGGCAGAACCAGCGCCCAGTCGCGAAATAGCTCGTTGCCGCTGATCAGCCAGAGATAGATGGGCACGAATGCAAGGCCCGCACCTACAGGAGCCGGGACACCGGTGTTGAAGCCGGCCGACTTATGCGGCTGGAAGTCGACATCGATGCGGGCATTGAAGCGCGCCAGGCGAAGTGCGCAGGAGACAGCCAGCGCCAGGGCGGCAATCCATCCAAATCGAGGTGCCTCCTGAAGCGACCACAAGAATATGATCAGCGCGGGCGCCGTCCCGAAGGCAATATTGTCCGACAAGCTGTCCAGTTCTGCTCCAAACTTGCTCTGTGCTTTCAAAAGACGCGCGATGCGCCCGTCGAAGCCGTCGAGCACGCCGGCGCCAACGATGCAGGCCAGTGCTTTCGCCCAGTCGCCGGTAATCCCGAAGCGAACCCCCGTAAGACCGAAACAAAGTGCCAGGGCGGTGATCGCATTGGGCAGGAAGGCGCGCAGCGGCAGGCCGCGCTGGTCAACCGCTTCGCTCACTGGCTCGTCCCAGTACGATGCGGATCGACTCCCAGTTCACCCAGGATCGTTTCGCCGGCAATCGTGCGCTGCCCCAGCAGAACCTGCGATCCGGTGCCGACAGGAAGATAGACGTCGACCCTGCTGCCGAAGCGAATAAGGCCGATCCTCTCACCCGCCTCGACCCGGTCACCTTCCTTGACGAAAGATATAATCCGCCGCGCCACAAGGCCTGCGATCTGGGTAAAGCCGATCACCACTCCATCGCCGCGCTCGACCAGGAAATGCTGCCGCTCATTATCCTCGCTGGCCTTGTCGAGATCCGCATTGAGAAACTTACCGGGCACATATCCGATCCGCCGCACCGTGCCGGCAACCGGCGAGCGATTGATGTGCACGTCGAACACGCTCATGAAGATGGATACGCGCGTATATTCCCCGGACAGCCCCCCCTCTCCCGCCAGTTCCAGCGGCGCTGTTACTCGATGGATCATCGTGACAAGGCCGTCGGCCGGCGCCACGATCAGGTTGGGATTGGTCGGCGTGGTACGGACCGGATCGCGGAAGAACGCCGCCACCCAGATGGTGAGGCCGACCAGCAGCCAGCCGAACATGTCCGGTAGCGCGGTAAAGCCGACCAGCGCCAGGAACGCCGCGATCAGCGTGAACTTGCGGCCTTCCGGGTGAACCGAAGGAAAGCGCCACTTGACGGTCGTCAGGTGGCTGTTGGGCTTGTCGATCTCTGACATGGGGCGTTCCTTAGGAGCAAGGCGGGCGCCCCGCAATGCGCGACGGTTGCCTAAGCTGGGGCGACTGCCTAAGGCGCGCGGCAACTGGAAATCCCGAACAGGAAAGAAGCATGGCCAAGATCAAGGTGAAGAACCCCATCGTCGAGCTCGACGGTGACGAGATGACCCGCATCATCTGGCAATGGATCCGCGAACGGCTGATCCAGCCTTATCTGGATGTGGACCTGATCTACTACGACCTTGGCATCGAAAAGCGCGACGAAACGGACGACAAGATCACCGTCGAGGCGGCCGAAGCGATCAAGAAGCATGGCGTCGGCGTGAAGTGCGCCACGATCACGCCGGACGAGGCCCGCGTCGAGGAGTTCGGCCTCAAGAAAATGTGGAAGTCGCCCAACGGCACGATACGCAACATCCTGGGCGGCACCATCTTCCGTGAGCCGATCGTCATCCAGAACGTGCCGCGGCTGATCCCGGGTTGGACAGACCCGATTGTCGTCGGCCGTCACGCATTTGGCGACCAGTATAAGGCGACCGATTTCAAGGTGCCTGGCAAGGGCAAGCTTTCCATCAAATGGGTGGGAGAGAATGGCGAGGAAATCGAGCATGAGGTGTTTGACTTCCCGGCGTCGGGCGTCGCCATGGGCATGTATAACCTCGACGATTCGATCCGCGACTTCGCCCGGGCAAGCCTAAACTACGGACTGCAGCGCGGCTGGCCGGTCTATCTTTCGACCAAGAACACCATCCTCAAGGCCTATGACGGCCGCTTCAAGGACATCTTCCAGGAAATCTACGATGCCGAGTTCAAGGCGGCCTTTGAGAAAGCCGGCATCGAATATCAGCATCGACTGATCGACGACATGGTCGCTTCCGCCCTTAAGTGGAGCGGCAAGTTCGTTTGGGCGTGCAAGAACTACGATGGCGACGTGCAATCGGACCAGGTCGCCCAGGGGTTCGGCTCGCTCGGCCTGATGACTTCCGTCCTGATGACCCCGGACGGCAAGACGGTTGAGGCCGAGGCGGCGCATGGGACGGTTACACGCCACTATCGCCAGCACCAGCAGGGCAAGGCCACGTCGACCAACCCAATCGCGTCGATTTTCGCCTGGACCGGCGGCCTCAAATTCCGTGGGCGGCTCGATGAGACCCCCGACGTGGTGCGCTTTGCCGAAACGCTGGAGCGCGTGTGCGTCGAGACAGTCGAAAGTGGCAAGATGACCAAGGACCTCGCGCTGCTGCTCGGCCCTGAGCAGGCGTGGATGACGACCGAGCAGTTCTTCGAAGCCATCCGCGAGAATCTCGAGGCAGCGATGGCCACGGACGCGGTCGGAGCTTAATCGACAGATACCGCTCGCCGTGCTTCAAGGGGGGCATGGCGAGCGAAATACAGATGACCCCGGCCTTGAGCGACGCCCTTACCATTCTGGGCGCCGCTGGGGTCGTCATCCCGACCTTCGCCCGGTTCAGGATCAACCCCGTCATCGGGTTCATCCTTGTTGGAATCATCGCCGGGCCATTTGGGCTAGGCGCGCTGACCGACCGATACCCATGGCTTGAATGGATCTCAATTACTGATCCGGAAGGCATCGAGCCTTTCGCCGAGCTGGGAATCGTCTTCCTGCTTTTCTCCATTGGACTCGAACTGAGCTTCCGCCGCCTGGCGGCAATGCGGACCATGGTTTTCGGCATCGGCGCGGCGGAAATGCTTCTGACAGCGGCCCTAATCGCGGGATTTTTGGTCGCCATCGAATGGCCGACGCAGAGCGCTCTGTGGCTATCGCTGGCGCTCGCCATGTCGTCGACCGCATTGGTCCTGCCAATTTCCGGAACGCACAGCCCGGTCGGGCGCGCCGCCCTGTCGATGCTGCTGTTCGAGGATCTGGCGCTCGTCCCAATGCTGTTCCTGATCGGCGCGGCAGGCAAGGTTGCAGGCGGTCTTGGTGAGATCGTGTTCCAGGGCGCGCTGGTGATTGTTGCCATCCTGATCATCGGACGTTTCCTGTTGCCGACCCTGTTTGCCCAGGCAGCAAGATCGAAAAAGCCGGAACTGTTCCTTGCGATTTCGCTGCTGGTGGTGATCCTTTCTGCAACCGTGACCGCCTCGGTCGGTCTGTCGCCGATCATCGGCGCATTGGTGGCCGGACTGGTCATTGCCGAAACCGATTATCGCAGCGAAGTCGAGGTCGTCACCGAACCGTTCAAGGGGCTCGCACTCGGTGTCTTCCTGATCACGATCGGAATGCGCATTGACGTCGGAGAACTGCTTGGCGAATGGCCAGCCCTGGTCGGAGCGCTGACGGCGGTGCTGCTGGTCAAGGCGATCGTTACCAGTCTGCTGCTTCGGATGTCAGGTGCGCGGCTCGGTGTAGCGGCGGAGACCGGCGTCCTCATGGCAAGCCCGTCCGAAACCACGTTGATCGTCCTTGGCGCTGCCGGCGTCGCAGGCATCCTGCGTGCCGACACCGTGGCCTTCTGGTCGGCAGCGACCGCGCTTGGCCTGACCATCACTCCAATGCTTGCCAGCCTCGGCCGCTTCATGGCGCGCCGGGTCGACCATGCGATGCTGGCCGCCGACGATCACGGCCCGACTGCCGGGAGAACCATCGTCTTCGGCTTCGGCCGCGTCGGCCGGATGGTCGCAGACATGTTGGCAGAGCATGGCCGGCCCTATCTGGCGGTCGATAGCGATATCGATGGATTTGTCGAGGCAAGAAAGGCCGGATATTCCGTGCTTTATGGCGATGTCTCAAGGCGCGAACTGATCACGAAACTGCAGCTCGATCATGTGGCAGCGGTGGTGCTGACAATGGACGATCCGGTGCTGACTCAACGGTTGGCCCGTCGCCTGCGCCAGGAGCATCCCTCACTGCCAATTATCGCCCGCGCCCGCGACAGCGACCATGCCGCCGCCCTCTACCGCGCCGGGGTCACCGATGCGGTGCCGGAAGCGCTAGAGGCATCGTTGCAGCTCAGTGAGGCAGTGCTGGTCGACATCGGCGTCGCCATGGGGCCGGTCATCGCCTCGATCCATGAGAAGCGCAGTGAACTGCGGGCAGAGATCATGGAAGCGGGGCAACTGGAAGTAGAACCGAGCCTGGGGCGGCGCAGAGCGCAGGATTCGGCGCCGGGCTAGGCTGCCACTTTCTCCAGGGCCTCACGTACTGCCTGAAGCGCCTCCGCGGCCTTGGACCCCTCCGGCCCTCCGCCCTGGGCCATGTCCGGGCGACCACCGCCGCCCTGCCCGCCCAGCGCCGCAACCGCGGCCTTGACCAGGTCGACCGCGCTGACCTGTCCGGCAAGGTCATCAGTCACGCCGACCGCCACGCTGCCGCGGCCCTCGTTGACAGCAACCAAGGTCGCGACGCCGCTGCCTAGCCGCTGCTTCATGCCATCGACTTCGCCGCGCAGGCCCTTGGGGTCCAGGCCTTCGACAACTTGCCCGAGGAAGGCATAGCCGCCGACCTGCTCTGGCCCGGCCGCTTCGGCCTTGCCTCCGCCACCCATGGCTAGCGCCTTTTTCGCATCGGCAAGCTCGCGCTCGAGCTTCCGGCGCTCTTCAACCAGCGTTGCAACTCGCACCGGCACTTCATCGGGCGACGCCTTTAGCGCAGACGCCACCTCGCGCAATTTTTCGTCCCGGGCATTAAGCCACCGCCGCGCGCCTTCGCCGGTCAGCGCCTCGATGCGTCGCACGCCGGAGGAGACGGCGCTTTCGGAGATGATTTTGAAGATCGCGATGTCGCCCGTGGCAGCGACATGGGTACCGCCGCACAGCTCGACCGAATAGTAGCGGCTATCGTCCTCACGCCCCATCGACAGCACCCGCACTTCATCGCCATATTTTTCCCCGAACAGTGCCAGGGCTCCCGAAGCGACCGCCTCGTCCGGCGTCATCAGCCGCGTGATCACCGGCTCGTTGGCGCGGATCTCGGCATTCACATCGGCTTCGATTTGCTCAATCTCTTCGCGCGTCAGCGCCTTGCGATGTGAAAAATCGAACCGGAAATAGTTCGGGGCGACCAGGCTGCCCTTCTGCGTCACATGTTCGCCCAGGCGATTGCGCAGCGCCGCATGCAGCAAATGGGTGGCGCTGTGATTGGCGCGAATCGCGGTGCGGCGCTCGACGTCGACCTGCTGCTGCAGCACGTCGCCGACATTGACCGCACCCTTCACGATCCTGGTGTGAAGCGCGTGGAGCTTGCCCAGAGGTTTCAACGTATC
>DASTOV010000187.1:0-9673 GCA_035720125.1 Sphingomicrobium sp.
CGGCGGAGGCGGAGGCGGTGGTGGCGGCGGTTCCGCCCTGACGAAGTTGTAGGTGAGTGTCGCCAGCAGCGAATGCGACTTGAACTCGCCATCAAGCTCAGTTCCGTCCGACAGCGTCTCGGTTACCCGGCTGGGATGGAAGTAGCGATACTTAAGGCCCAGATCGACATTCTGGTTTAGCGCATAGCGAACGCCGGCAACGATCTGCCATGCGACTCCGCCATCCTTGAAATCGTCGTCGAAGCTCGGGTCAATGTCGTCCGCGTCGAACTTGCCCCAGGCGAAGCCGAAGCCCGGGCCGATGTAGAAGCTCAGGCCATCCTCGTCGCCCAGGTCGAGCAGCAGGTTGGCCATGATCGCGGTGTAACTGGTGTTGCCGTCGGTATCGACGGTGCCGCTGACCGTTCCACCTTCGCCGTCCGGGAAGATGAAATTGGCCTCGTCGTGGGAAACATTCTTGTAACTAAGATCCAGTTCGGCCCGGACAATCCCGGCATCATAGCCAAAGATCAGGCCGACGTCGTATCCCATTTTATGGTCGAGTTCGATGAAGTTATCGAGCGCCGGGAAATCATCGTCCGGAATGTTTTCGGCATCGATATCTGTATCCGTACCCCAGGCGATGCCGGCTTCGACTCCCATATAGAGGGTCTTGTCGCGGGCCAGGGCCGGGGTGGCGAGTAGGGAAGTGGCCAACAGGGCCATGCAGGTCCGACTAAGCATAGGGTACCCCCGTTCAATTTGCGAACGAGGGTTCTTAACATCGATAAATGTCAGATGCCAGTCAGGGATGTTGCGGTGCAGCGATCAGGGTTTTTCCGGGGTGGAAGCTGTTGCGGCGATGCAGATCGGGGAGGTGGTCAGATATTGACGACGATCGCGCCGGATTCGACAGCGCGCTGGGCAAAATCCTGGGCAAGTTTGGAATGCCATTCTCGGGCTTGCGGAGTGATGGCGCGGTGTGCGGCCGTCCTCTCTTCTGCAGCACGGCGCAGATAGAAACGCTGGTTCGACTCCATCTCGTTGCCTTTCCCCCAACCATTCACTCGGCGGCACGCAGACTGCGCGCAAAAGGTAAAGTGATGGTTAATATCCACAGGGGCTGCCCGTCCCCCCATGGGACATGGTGATGGTATGGCGGTGACAGGTCCCGCGAATCACTTTATCGTTGAAACCTAACGACTCGTCGCTCGTTCAGGCCATATTGGAGGAACGATCATGCGGAGTTCGATCGCCAAAGGATTCGATCCGTCGCGCCGCGGCTATCACGCCGTTTATCGCGAGAATGAAATTAATCGCTGCCCCGGCTGCGGCCGGACACATTGGTTCGTGGGCCGGACGCTGGCCGAATGCGGCTTCTGCTCGACCGCGCTGCCGCTGTCCGAAAGCTATTGCCGGCCGGCCGCCGCGGTGTTCGTCAGCCGGTCACGGCAGCTTTTTCCTTCGGCCTTCGCGGCCTGACCGCGGGGCCCTGGCGCGCGCTCGACGAGCGGGGTGGGCGCGCGCCGACCTTTGAAAACACTTGGGTCAGGCAGTATATTGCAAGCATGAAGCATTTGATCGCCCCGTTGCTTGGCCTGGCGGTGGCCGCATTGCCGGTGCCTGCCCTCGCCGCGGCCGGCAATTTCACGCTGGTCAACAAGACTGGCGCCGGCATCAGTTCGCTGCAGATCCGCCGCGTCGGCACCTCGGCCTGGCAGCCGTTGTCGGGATCGCCCTCAATCGGAGCGCGGGTGGCGGTGGCCTTTGCCAACCCGGATTGCGCGTTCGACATCCGCGCGAACCTGGCGGATGGCGGCAACGCCACCTTTTCCGGTGTCAATCTGTGCGATGTGACCGTGGTAACGCTGAACCGAGGGCAAGGCGGCGAGCTCTGGGTCGATTACGACTGATCCGGCGCGGCTCGGCCCTTCTGGGCACGGTCATCTTCGGCTGGAATGACACTTCGGGGGCCGGGCGTACGCTATCGAGCAACTTTGCTCCGGCAATGAACGGCACACCCAGGCAGGCCGCAGCCAGCAGGATCCCGCCACTACCCGGA
This sequence comes from Sphingomicrobium sp., assembly GCA_035720125.1. Taxonomy (GTDB): domain Bacteria; phylum Pseudomonadota; class Alphaproteobacteria; order Sphingomonadales; family Sphingomonadaceae; genus Sphingomicrobium. Next base: position 2,042 of record DASTOV010000187.1, read on the forward strand.
TAGCCTTGCATATAATGCACGCCGCGCTCGACCGCGCCGACGGCAATCGCATAAGTGACGAGATAGGCCTCGAGCCGGGTCTTGATGACAAACAGTCGACCGATCTTGCGCAGTTTCGTCATTGGTTAAGCCAACGCCACGCAAATGGCGTCGTTCCGCCCTTTCCCGATTAAGGACAGTGGTTAACTGCCCTTTAACGATTCAGCGATAGCGAAAAGATTGAGTCGCGTCGAACCGCTTCGTGCGCCTGTCCCAAATCGAGCAACTGCCTCGTTGGCCTAGATCAACTCGGCAAGTTGGAGCGTTTCGAGCAGGGCTGCGCGGGCGCGTTCCACGTCGGCGACCAGTCCCGGCGACTGGATGGCGCTGGATTCGATTTCCTGAGGCCAATGCAATGCAATGATCTCACCCAGCCGGTCGAGCTTCGCCTCGTCGAGCAGGAAGCGCGGATCGACGTCGGCCGGGTCGCATTGGACGCGAAGGCGCAGGCAGGCGGGGCCGCCGCCATTGGCCATCGACTGGCGGACGTCGACGAAGTCGACGCGTCGGATCGCGCCGTTGGAGGCCAGGTGCCGCTCGATCCAGCCGTTGACCGATGCCGTGTCGCGGCATTCGGTCGGCGCAACCAGCGTCATCGCCCCGTCCGGCGGGGTAAGCAGCTGGGCATTGAACAAATAGCTGCGGATGGCATCGGCCAGCGGCACCTCATCGTCCGGCACCTCCACCAGTTCGAAGCCGGGCACTTTGACGGTCAATTCGGATACCAGTGTGTCGCGGTCCTGAAACGCCTTCTCATGCGCGAACAGCACCGGGCCGTTGGCGACGGCGACGACGTCATTATGGAATGCACCCGCAGCAATGGCCTCCTCGCTTTGCGCGGCGAAGATCGTGCGCTCCGGATCCAGCCCGTGGAGGCGGGCGATCGCCTTGGATGCTTCGACATGCTGGCGGGCGGGGAAGGGGCCTCCCGATACACCATAGACGAACACTTCGACGCCCGGCTCGCCATGGCTGGGCGACAGGCGCATATGGTTTGCCGCGCCTTCGTCGCCATAGGCGGGCGGGACTGGCCCATGTACTGCAAAAGATGTGCCGCCAAACGCCAGCCGCAATTGCGCCAGCGTCGCTGGCCATTCATGGCTGCGGTGCGGCATGGTCTTCAGATTGGCGACGGTCAGGTGGCATTTGCCGTCGCGTGTGTCCGGTGCCGGACTGACCGTCGCCGCATTGGCCGCCCACATTGCCGACGCGCTCATCGCATTGGCGGCGATATGCGGTTCCGCGCTTTCGATCGATGCGCCTAACTCGGCCAGCCAGCTGCGCGCTGGTCGGGGCTGTGGCACGAATATGCCCTGGACCAGCCCCAGCCGGATATTGGAGCGCATCTTCTCCAGCCCCTGGAGGGCCGCGGCACGCGGCTGCGACACCGACCCGGCATTGCGGGCCGAGGCGAGATTGCCGAGGCTTAGGCCGGCGTAATTGTGGCTTGGCCCCACGATTCCATCGAAGTTGATTTCGCGGATCATGCAGACCGGCCAACCGCCAGCACCCGGTCGCCCGGCCCAATGTTGAGCATGTCCATCGCCTTGGCGTCGATCAGCAGTTCGCCATTATCCGTCTTTTGAACCTGGCCATAGCAGGCGACGAAGTCATGCTTGACCCCCGCGGCGAGCATCATTGTCGATCCACCGCCGTCATGCGTACCGGCCAGGCGGGCCCAGTCCGCCTCCATTACCGTCTTGATCTTGTCGGTGCGACAGGTGACCGTCGGGCCGCCATCGAAGATGTCGATGTAGCTATCCCAGTCGAAATTCTCGTTCTCCAGCATCTTCAGCGCCGCACGGCCGGTCGGATGGGGCTGGCCCATGACCGCCCGCGCGGTTTCCGGCAGCATGGAAACATAGATCGAAGTCTTGGGAAAAAGGTCCGCAATGAATTGTGTGCCGTGAATGGCGTTGAATTCATCGGCTTCGGGAAAGGTCATTCCGAAGAACCGGCCGCCGATCGCATCCCAGAAAGGGGAATGGCCGGCCTGGTCCATCACGCCGCGCAGCTCGGCCAGGACGGAATCGCCGAACCGCGGCCGATGCTGCTTGATAAACAGGTAGCGCGACCTGGCGAGCAGCATGCCCAGGCCGCCGGCCCGCTCCTGCGGATGAAGAAACAAGCCGCCAACCTCGCTGAACCCTTCAAGGTCGGTGGTCAGGTTCAAGGTCTGGTTGCGGAAGATCCGCCCCAGCTCTTCGCTTTTCTGGGTCAGGGTCGAAATGAGGTAGCTGTAGAAGGGCCGGTCCGTGCCGACCGCACCGAAGATCTGGCAGGTTCCGCGGATCTGGCCGGTTTCGACATTCTCCAGCATGAAGACATAGAGGTCGTCCGACGGATTCTCGCCCTCGCGGCTGAAGCCTTCCTCTGACTTTGCCAGCTTGGCCTCAAGCGTCGCCTTCTCGGCTGGCAGATTGGTGAAGCCGCCGCCCGTTAGCTTTGCAAGGTCGTACAGGGCGCGCAGGTCATCGGGCCGCGCTGCACGAATGCGATAGCTCATGCGGCGCCTCCGGAAGATTCGGCCGCCAGCCGAAGGATGGTGAGGGCCGAAAGCGCGGCTCGCTCGGCAAGGCTTTCAACGATCAGGAATTCCTCCATGGAGTGAATGCTGCCACCGCGCACACCCATCGTGTCGATCACGGGTACGCCGCAGGCGGCGATATTGTTGCCGTCACAGACTCCGCCAGTCGATTTCCAGTCGATCGACTGACCCAGGTCGGCGCCGGCCCGCCGTACAACGCCGAACAGGGCCTCCGTCTCGGGCGTCATCGGCTTGGGCGGGCGGGCAAAATGGCCGTGGGCATGAATCCTCACCTCATGTTCGGCTGCCACGGCGGCGACCGAACCGTCGATCAACTGCTGGGCCCGCGCCTGGTCATCCAGCGTATCCGGCCTGATGTTGACCCGCAGCACGGCAAGGTCGGGAACGACATTGTTCGGAGAACCGCCGTCGATCCTTGCCGGGTTGACCTTGATGCCGGGTCCGGCCGCAGCCTTAAGGCGAAGGGCCAGGTCGGCAGCGGCGATGATCGCATTCCGGCCCTCATCGGGGTTTCGTCCGGCATGCGCGGAGCGCCCGCGAATGGTGATGGCGAAATTGCCGCTGCCGGGCCTTGCGCCGGCCAGGGTTCCGTCGGGCAGCGCCGACGGCTCGTAGGTCAGCGCGGCGCGCTTGCCTTGCGCCGCTTCGACGATCAGCGCGGCCGAACCAAGCGACCCCACTTCCTCGTCGCTATTGATCACGACCTCATAGCCAAGGAGATTGGCCCGCGGGCTGGCCTCGACGGCGTGCAGCGCCGCCAGCATGACGGCAATGCCGCCCTTCATGTCGGCGACGCCTGGGCCGTTCAGCACCTTGCCGGGGTCGAGCCAGCTGAGCGCCTGGAACGGGTGATCGACGTTGAAAACCGTGTCCATATGGCCCGTGAACAGCAGCTGGACCGGAGCATCGGGGCGCACCTTGAGGTGCAGGTTCCGGCCGTGCGGCACGTCGCAAGGCCTGCCGGTCGTGTCGATTGCCTCGACGGGCGACGGGTCGACCAGCCGAAGGTGGCCGGGCAGGCCGGCGAACGCGTCCGTCAGTTCGGACGCCATGGCCGTCAGGCCGTCCAGGTTGCGCGACCCGCTGTTGATCGCCGCCCAGGTTTCGACCTGGCGCAGCATGCCCGCTGCCATTGCCTGCTCGACGCAGGCACGTTCCTGGCTGGTCAAATCCCCCATGGCGATGTGGCTCTAGCGCGGCGGTTTCAGGAAGGCCACACCACTTGAGCCTTCTCCCTGGATGGGGACGTGCGGGTGGGCGTGATGCCAATGCAGGTCGCAATCTTTTCCGAAGGTCCGCCTCCACCCCAACCCGCCCTATAAAGGCGTGGGGGCGAGCGGCCATTTAGGCTAGCCTGACATGCCGGCAATCTTGCATGGACATCGACGTGTATTATATTTATAATACACAAGTAGAGGAGCTAGGACGATGTTTGAAAATCCACTTGTGAAGCGAACGGCGATTGCCGCCGCCATTGGCGCGGTGGTAGCCATCCCGCTTCCCTTCGTGGGGCCGATCGTCGGCGCCATCGTCGGCGGCGGAATCGGCTACTTCACGGCTCGCAACTGACGCTCAGAGAAATTCCGCGAATCCCTCGACGATCGCCCGGTACATGTCGCGCTTGAACGGCACGATCAGTTCGGGGAGCAGGCGAGGCTCGACCCATTTCCAGTGGCTGAATTCGGGGTGCTTCGTCGCGATGTTGACGTCATCGTCGGTGCCAAGGAAGCGGGCAAGGTACCAATCCTGCAGCTGGCCTTTCCACTTTCCACCCCACAGCCGCGCAGCAATGGCGTCGGGGATGTCGTAACGGAGCTGTTGCGGATGATCGGCCAGCCGCTCGACCAGCTTGGGGCGGATGCCGGTTTCTTCTTCCAGCTCGCGCAGCGCCGCCGGCCAGGGCTTCTCGCCCTTGTCGATCCCGCCCTGGGGCATCTGCCAGGCTTCGTCGCGATTATCGATCCGCCGCCCGACGAAGACGTGGCGGTGCTGGTTCAACAGCATCACGCCGACCCCGCGGCGATAGAGATGGTCGTCGGTCATGTAGCGAGGCATAGCCGCCCACCGGCTTTGGACAAAACCCCTAGAAGAAGGTGGCGAAAAAGGCCTTGCAGTCCTATGTGAGCCTCAAGAGCTGTACAGAAGGACGAACATGGCCACGGCCACTCATGAAGTAAGCGAGAACGAAGCCACGGCACGTCCCCCGCAGGAGGCGGTCGTCGTCCGCTTTGCGGGCGATAGCGGCGACGGCATGCAGCTGACCGGCGGCCAGTTCACGCTGTCGACCGCGCTGGCCGGCAACGACCTCGCCACCTTCCCCGACTTCCCGGCCGAGATCCGGGCGCCGCAGGGGACGACCTTCGGCGTCTCCGCCTTCCAGATCAATTTCGGCTCCTCGGCGATCGAGACCGCCGGCGACGCGCCCGACGTCCTCATCGCGATGAACCCGGCCGCGCTGAAGATGAACACCAATGCGCTGCGCGAAGGCGGCCTCATCATTGCCGACGAGGGCGAGTTCACGCCGCGCAACCTCGCCAAGGCGGGCTATGACGCCAATCCGCTGGAGGATGGCAGCCTGGCCAAATGGCAGCTGGTCCACTTCAACATCTCGCAGCTCACCCTGGACGCGGTGAAGCCGTTCGGCCTCGGCAACAAGGAAGCGCTGCGCTGCAAGAACATGTGGACGCTGGGCCTGGCGCTGTGGATGTTCGACCGCGACCGTCAGCCGATTGTCGACTGGCTCAATGCCAAGTTCGCCAAGAAGCCCGAGCTGGCCGAGGCCAATATTGCCGCGCTCAACGCCGGCCATGCCTATGGCGAGACCGCCGAAATGGGCGGGCAGGTCCATCAGCGGCACCTCGCCGCTGCACCTTCGGAGCCAGGCCTCTATCGCACGGTAACCGGCGCGGAGTCGCTCTCACTTGGCCTGATCGCCGGAGCGCGCCTCGCCGATCTGCCGATGTTCTTCGGCTCATATCCCATCACGCCCGCAAGTCCGATCCTGCATCACCTGTCGCGCCTCAAGGAATTTGGCATCACCACCTTCCAGGCCGAGGACGAAATTGCCGCGATCTGCGCCGCGCTTGGCGCCAGCTATGCCGGCCACCTTGGCGTCACCTCATCGTCCGGCCCCGGCATTGCCCTCAAAGGAGAGGCGATGGGCCTGGCGGTCATGACCGAGCTGCCGCTGGTGATCATCAATTCGCAGCGCGGCGGGCCTTCGACCGGCCTTCCGACCAAGACCGAGCAGTCCGACCTTTACCAGGCGGTCTATGGCCGCAACGGTGACGCGCCGATGCCGGTGATCGCCGCCCGTTCGCCGGCCGATGCGTTCGACTGCGCGATCGAGGCGGTGCGCCTCGCTACCCGCTACATGACCCCGGTGATGCTGCTGACCGACGGCTATATCGCCAATGCCGCCGAACCGTGGAAGGTGCCGGACATGAGCGGCTATGGCCCGTTCCCGGTGAGCTTTGCCAAAGCCGATGCGCGCGAGCCCGACAATGATCAGGTCATGCCCTATCAGCGCAACGGCGATCTGGCCCGGCCGTGGATCAAGCCGGGCACCCCGGGCCTCGAGCATCGCATCGGCGGCATCGAGAAGAACCCGGGCACCGGCAACATCGACTATTCGCCCGAGGCCCATGCCGAAATGACGCGCCTGCGCGCGGCCAAGGTCGCGGGCGTGGCGGACTCGATCCCCGACCAGGACGTCTGCCTTGGCACCGACAATGGCAAGCTGGTGGTGGTCGGCTGGGGCTCGACCTTCGGCCCGATCCACCAGGCCGTGCGCCGCGCGCGAGCACGTGGGCTGGACGTCAGCCACGTCCATATCCGCTACATCGCGCCTTTCCCTAAGAATCTGGGGTCCTTGCTCAAGAGCTATGACAAGCTGCTGGTGCCGGAAATGAACTGCGGCCAGCTCAAGACGCTGCTGCGCGACCAGTTTCTCGTCGATGCCCGCCCCCTGAACAAGGTCAGCGGCCAGCCCTTCACGATTGCGGAAATTGAAGCGGCAATCGAGGGGGCGATAGGGTGAAACCGATCAACCCCTGGCCCTATATCGCCATGCTCGCGCTGGTGATCTTCCTCTATCTCTGGCTCAACGGTTATCTGACATGAACGAGCAAGCAACAATCACCACCGCGAAGGACTGGGCGTCCGACCAGGAAGTGCGCTGGTGCCCCGGCTGCGGCGACTATGCCGTCTTGAAGGCCGTGCAGCGGACCATGCCGGACCTCGGCACGGCACGGGAGAAGACGGTGTTCATCTCAGGCATCGGCTGCTCCAGCCGCTTTCCCTATTATATGGCGAGCTACGGCTTCCACACGATCCACGGCCGCGCCTGCGCGGTGGCGACCGGGACCAAGCTCGCCAACCCGGAGCTCGACGTGTGGATCATCACCGGCGACGGCGATGCGCTGTCGATCGGCGGCAACCACACGATGCACTTGCTGCGCCGCAACCTCGATTGCCAGCTCTTGCTGTTCAACAATGAGATCTACGGTCTCACCAAGGGCCAATATTCGCCGACCAGCCGCGTCGGTACGCGCAGCCCGTCGACGCCGTTCGGCTCGGTCGACCGTCCGGTGGCGCCTTGCATGTTCGCGCTTGGCTCGGGCGCTCGCTTCGTCGCCCGCGGCATCGACGTGCACAAGAACCTGGTTGACGTGCTGAAGGCCGCGCATGCCCACAAGGGCGCCAGCTTCGTCGAGATATACCAGAATTGCGTCGTCTATAATGATGACGTGTTCGCCGGCTTTACCGAGCGCGAGGTGTCGGCCGACAAGCAGCTGTGGCTCAAGGCCGGCGAGAAGATGCTGTTTGCGAATGGCAGCAAGGGCCTCGCGCTGGACACCGAGCGGCTGACGCTGAAGGTGGTCGAAGGCGATGATCCGTCGGTGATCGTCCACGACCCGAAGAACAAGGGCATCGCGGCCATGCTGGTCGCAATGCCGGCAGCGAGCTTCCCCGTCGCGCTCGGCGTCATCTACGAGAATCCGGCACCGACCTTCGATAGCGCGGTGCTGGAACAGAATGAGGCG
>DASTOV010000188.1:0-6331 GCA_035720125.1 Sphingomicrobium sp.
AGCGGGACTTAGGCGAAACCGCCGGCAATGCGCTAACGTTGGGGCCCTTATGTATGAGCCGCGCCCCTCGACCCGTGACCGGATCGCCACCTTTTCGGCGGTCCTGCTGATCCATGTCACTCTGGCGTTCGTCCTGATCAACATCTCGCCCGCCGCGCGCCGCGAGCTGCCGGAAGAAGTGGTTGAGATGTTCGACGTTACCGAGCCTCCTCCGCCCGAAGAGGCCGTCGTCGAGTTGCGGCCCGACGAGGAACAGGATGCGCCGAGGGAAGAGGAAGGCGCGGCATCGGCCGAGAATATCCGCAGCCAGGCAACCCCGGTCGTCGCGCCCAAGCCGCCGATCCAGCTTCCCATCCCGCCGCCGATGCCGGTTACGCAGACGCCTGGCACCGGCAGCGATCCGACCCAGGGCGCCGCGGATCGACCCGGTCCGGGCACCGGCGCGGGCGGAGTCGGTACCGGCACGGGAAGCGGCGGCTCTGGCAGTGGCACGGGAGGGGGCGGATCCGGCGGGATCGCAACCCGACCCGCCGTCGTTCGCGGCATCACCAACCGCGACTATCCCGAGGAAGTGGCGCGATACTGGCCGAAGGGTGGGGCGGTGTTCATCGCCGTCCGCGTGCTGCCCAACGGCCGGGCGACCGACTGCAAGATCAACCGATCGATCGGCATCCCGGCAATCGACCAATGGACGTGCAAGCTGGTCGAGGAACGGGCCATCTTCCGTCCTGCCACCGATGCCGGCGGGCGGCCGGTCGCGGCCTGGTACGGTTACATCCAACAGGAAACTCGCCGTCGCTGACGGCTGGCCTTTTGATGCGCATTGCGGCAAGGCGCTGCCTCGAAAAGGGAGCTTGGCATGATCGAAGCCGAATGGTGGGAATATGACAGCGTCGACGAGATGGCGGACGCCGTCGCCGGCGACATCGGCTTCATCGTCGAAAGCGCGGTCGATGCCCGCAACGAGGCGCTGCTGGCGCTTCCGGGCGGCGAAACGCCCAAGCCCATCTTCGCCAGGCTGGCCGCGGCCAAGCTGCCATGGAAGCGGGTGACGATCATCCCCGGCGACGAGCGTCTGGTGCCAATGGACAATGAGCTGTCCAATGTCCGCGCCATCGCCCAGGCCTTCCTGCCGACCGGAGCGCGGGTGGTGCCGATCACCGGCGACATCGCCGATTACAAGCTGGCCGGAAACTCGGCCGATGCGCGGTTGCAGGACCTGCACTGGCCGCCCGACCTGGTGTGGCTCGGCATGGGCAGCGACGGTCATACCGCGTCGATCTTCGGCGGCCCCGACATGGACGATGCGCTCAACGCGCCCAAGGCGCGGCGTGCAGTCGGCGTGATGCCGGAGCCGCTGCCCAGGGAAGCGCCGGTCCCGCGCGTGACCCTGACGCGGTCCGCAATCCTGTCAGCGCGGACCATCCTGATCACGATCCGCGGGCAGGAGAAGCGCGCGATGCTGGAACAGGCGATCGAGGCCGGCCATTCTTCGAAGCTCCCGATCGGCCGCGTGCTGGCCGAGGCCGAGCAGCCGATCGACATTCACTGGTGCCCTTAACGTCACTAAAGTCTCAAGGTGAGGCGCCTTTTCATGCCTCCGGTGTGACGTTAGGCCTATTCAGTTCCGACGATGAGAAAGAGCCGCCCCTCAGTCGCACATCGGGGTGGCTGTAGGACAGGATTTTCTGGTTGCGCGTTATGGCCGGAATGGGTGGAAAGCTGCCATTAGGCCGCTAGCATTCCTCCAGCGGCTTGCCGGCCGTCTCCTTCATGAAGATCAGCGCGCACACAAGGCACAGTGCCGTGAAGAAGATCGGGTACCACAGGCCCGCGTAGATATCGCCGGTGATCGCCACCAGCGCGAAGCTGGTCACCGGCAGGAACCCGCCGACCCAGCCGGTGCCGATGTGATAGGGCAGGCTCATCGCCGTGTAGCGGATGCGGGTCGGGAACATTTCGACCAGCGCGGCGGCCTGCGGCCCATAGAGCGCGCAGGCGGCGACCACGAACACCAGCATCCAGCCGTAAAGCGCGATCCAGTCAATGGCGTCCGGATCAGCGCTTGGCGGATAGCCCGCGGCGGCCAGGTCGGCCTTGAGCGCGGTCGCGACTTCCGCCTTGCGGGCCTTGAGCGCCGCGCCGTCGAGCCCGGTGCCGTCTGCAATCCCCAGCACCGTGGTGCCGACATGGACCCGGGCCACGCCATCGGCCGAAGCGCGATCGCTATAGCCAATGCCGATCGAGGCAAGCTGGCTCTTGGCGATATCGCAGGCGGTGTCGAAGCGCGCGGTGCCGACGGGGTCGAACTGGACCGAGCAGGTGGCGGGATCGGTCTCGACCACCACCGGCGTGCGTTCCTGCGCCGCGACCAGGGCCGGGTTCACCGCGTCGGCGATGGCGTGATAGCCGGGGACATAGGCGACTAGCGCCAGCGCCATGCCGCCGACCATCACCTTCTTGCGACCGATCCGGTCGGAGAGCCAGCCGAAGAAGACATAGAGCGGCGCGGAAACGACGGTCATGATCATGATGACCAGGTTGACCGACGCGCCGGCCATGCCGAGCTGCCGTTCCAGGAAGACCTGGATGTAGAAGAAGCTGGAGTACCAGACCGCGCCCTGGGCGGCCATGAAGGCGAAGAATGCGATCAGGACGATCTTGAGGTTCTTGGCGTTGGCGAACGCCTCCTTGAGCGGCGCCTTGGCAACCTCGCCCTCCGCCTTCAGCTTGGCATAGGCCGGGCTTTCGCTGAGCTTGAACCGCATCCAGATCGAAATGCCGAGCAGGAAGATCGACACCAGGAAGGGGATGCGCCAGCCCCATGCGGCAAAGGCTTCCTCGCCCAGCGCGGTCCGGGTGGCGAGGATCACGCCAAGCGCCGCGATCAGCCCGACCGCGGCAGAGGACTGGATCCAGCCGGTCGACCAGCCGCGCTTGTCGTCGTCGGCATGCTCGGCGACGTAAATGGCGGCGCCGCCATATTCGCCGCCCAGCGCGGTCCCCTGGCAAATGCGGAGGAAGATCAGCAGGATCGGAGCGAGGATCCCGGCCTGTTCGTAGGTCGGCAGCAAGCCGATGGCGAAGGTTGCGCCGCCCATCAGGCTGACGGTGGTGAGGAAGGTCGCCTTGCGGCCGATCCTATCGCCCATCACGCCGAAGATGATCGCGCCCAGCGGGCGAAAGGCGAAGCCGGCGGCGAACAAGCCAAGCGCGGCGATCAGCGCCGAGGTCGGGTCGAGCCCGGCGAAGAACACCTTGGAAATGACGGTGGCGAGGCTGCCGAAGATGAAGAAATCATACCATTCGAACGCGGTCCCCGCCGACGAGGCGGTGACGACGCGAGTCATCGACCAGGGCCGGCTCGGATGCGACATGAAGGGCTCCCCCGAAAGTCTTGTGCTTTTCCGAAACCCTAGCGTGCGTGACGGGAGGTGCAACTGCTCCCCTGCGTTGGCCGTGGTCCAGACGCCCGAGGGACCAACCCACGGGCGATAAGTGGGAATCGCTGCGCTTCGCTTGCGATGACTGGGCCCCTGCCTTCGCAGGGGAACAGCAATTTCGAGAACTTCGTATCCGTTCTGTCCTACGCCGGGCGGCTGGCCTCGATATCGATGACGAAGCGATAGCGGACATCGCCCCTGACCAGCCGGTCATAGGCTTCGTTGACCTCTTCGATCCGGATCGTCTCGATTTCGGGAAGGATGCCGTGCTCACCGCAGAAATCGAGCATTTCCTGGGTCTCGGGCAGTCCGCCGATCAGCGATCCGGCCAGGGTCCGGTTGCGCATCGCCAGCATCGCTCCGTGGACGCTGGGCAGCGGCTCGATCGCGCCAACCAGCACCATCGCGCCATTGGGCGCCAACAGGTTCAGATAGGGATTGACGTCGTGCGAGACCGGAATGGTATCGAGGATGAAGTCGAACGTCCCGGCGGCCGCAGTCATCGCGTCAGCGTCCCTGGAGATCAGTACCTCGTCGGCGCCCAGCTCGCGAGCGTCGTCGCCCTTGCCGGGAGAGGTGGTGATCATGGTCACATGGGCGCCCATCGCATGGGCGAATTTGACGCCCATGTGGCCGAGGCCGCCTAGCCCCGCGACGCCGACCTTCTTGCCCGGGCCGACGCCATATTTCCGCAAGGGGGAATAGGTTGTGATGCCGGCGCAGAGCAGGGGCGCCGCGCGGGCGATGTCGAGGCTGTCGGGGAGCTTCAGCACGAATTCCTGGCGGACCAGGACATGGTCCGAATAGCCGCCCTGGGTCAGCGACCCGTCGCGGCGGTCGATGCCGCTATAGGTGAGTGTCGCGCCCTCCGCACAGAACTGCTCATGGCCCGAGCGGCACTGGCCGCACGTCTGGCAGCTGTCGACCAGGCAGCCGACGGCGACGCGGTCACCGACCCGATACTTGCTGACATCCGGTCCGACGGCGGTGACGATGCCGACGATCTCATGGCCCGGCACCATCGGATAAAGGCTCATGCCCCAGTCGTTGTGAGCCATGTGCAGGTCGCTGTGGCAAATGCCGCAATGGGTGATGCGGATGGCCACATCGTCGTTCCTCGGCGCGCGTCGCTCGATGGTCATGGGCTTCAAGGGCGTGTCATAGGTTTCGACACCCCAGGCATAGGCCTGCGTCGGCCCGGCAGTGGATTCGGATGTGGTTGACGGTTGGGGATGCGCAGTCGTCGCCATGTGAGCCTCCTATCGGGACCGGGCCAATACTCGCCTCGCCTGGATGAGATGGGGTCGGTCGACCATTTTTCCAGCCACCGACAGCACGCCGGCGTCAGGTTCGGCGGCAAAGGCCTCGACGATGGCGCGGGCGTGGTCGAGCTCCGCAGCCGTCGGGGTGAAAGCGGCGTTGATCGGGCCGACCTGGGCCGGGTGGATGGCGAGCTTGCCGGTAAAGCCTTCGGACGCGGCGGCGCGCGCCTCGGCCATCAGCCCTTCCTCGTCGCGGAAATCGGCGAACACGCCGTCGACCGGCTGGACTTCGGCCGCGACTGCCCCCGCCAGGCAAAGCGAACGCGCCAGCTGATAGGTGAAGGCAAGATCGCCGCGGGCGGAATATTTGGACGAGGCGCCTAGGGCGGCGGACAGGTCCTCCGCACCCCAGCTCATTGCCACCAGGCTCGAACAGCAGTCGCGGTAGCTCAGCAATCCGAACAGCGACGCGGCGGTTTCGGTCACGATGGCATGGACCGGGAGGTTGCGCGGCGCCAGGGCGGCCGCCAGGTCGGCAACATCGTCGCCGCACTCGGCCTTGGGCAGGACCACGCCATCGATGTCGAGGTCTTCCAGCAGGTCGAGGTCCTCGCCATGTGCGTCCGTGCCGAGCGGGTTGATCCGGACCCAGCGTTCCGGTTCGCCTTCGACGGGGTCGGGAAGCAGGCCAAGCAGCTCGCGGGCGATCGACTTTTGCGCGGGCGCGACGCTGTCCTCCAGGTCGAAGATGATCGCATCGGCGCCGCACTCCAGCGCCTTCATCATCTTCTTGTTGCTGTCCGCCGGGACGAACAGCCAGCTGCGCGGAGGAGGCGAGCCGAGGCTCATGCCGGCTTCTTCAGGAGCAGCGCGGACCGGGTGCATTTGCACACCAGTTCGCCGCGCTGGTTGAAGCTGCGATGCTCCCAGGTAACGATGCCCGCGTTGGGCCGCGACTTGCTTTCCCGGACCTCAAGACACTCGCTTTCGCTGCGCAGCGTGTCGCCGACGAACACGGGGGAGGGAAAGATCAGCTTGTCGTAGCCAAGGTTGGCGACCAGCGTCCCAAGCGTCGTATCGCCCACCGACACGCCGACCATCAGCCCGAAGGTGTAGATGGAATTGACCAGCGGCTTGCCGAATTCGCTGGCCGCCGCGACCTCATGGTCGAGGTGCATCGGCTGCGGATTATGGGTGAGCGCGGAAACCAGCACATTGTCGGTCTCGGTGACGGTGCGGGTGACGGCATGGGCGATGACGTCGCCGACTTGCCATTCGTCGAAATAACGTCCTGCCATGCGCCAGCCTTAGGCGAGCAGGAGGTTTGCCTCAAGCCGCCGAAAGCTTGGCCTTCAGTTCGCACATGCCGATGCGCTCGATCGCCTCGTCGCGGTCCTCGGCGCGGACAACATTGGCGATATGGCCCAGGATCTGCCCGACGATGTCGACCGCCTGCAGTGCCAGGCCATGCTCCGCGACGATTTCCGGGGTCATTGCCAGCTCGTCGCCCATCATCACCAGCATGTCGCGGGCATGGTCGAGCTCAGCGGCCAGCAGCTGGTCAAGCGTCGGCGGGGTGCAGTTCATGCACCCGGCGTTAGCGGCTTATCCTTAAGAAGCGGTTTG
>DASTOV010000189.1:0-15175 GCA_035720125.1 Sphingomicrobium sp.
CCCTGCTGTTTGCGCTGCTCTTCTATCCCGGCACGCTCGCTCACGTCCTGACGGTGATTGCCGTTTCGCCGATCGGCGAAACCCCGGTCAGGACGGTGGTGCACGCCTGGTCCGCCTTCCACCATTGGCTGGTCAGGCATGTGCTTGGCATAGGCATGGAATGGGACGGATCAATCCCGGATGGCGCCTTTCTGATTGCGGTCAAGCACCAGTCGATGATGGAGGCCGTCGACACGCTCCATTTCGCCAAGTCGCCGGTGGTCGTGATGAAGCGCGAACTGACCGTCATTCCGTTGTTCGGCTGGGTCACCCGGCGCTACGGCGTGATTGGCGTCGACCGGGAGGCCGGGGCCAGCGCGCTGCGGGCCATGATGGCGCAGGCCAAGGCGGCCATTGCCGGCGGCCGGCCGGTGATCATTTTCCCCGAAGGCACACGCGTTCCCTATGGGGAGGCTCCGCCGCTGCAGGCCGGCTTTGCGGGCCTGTACCGCGCGCTCGGCCTGCCGGTCGTGCCGGTCGCCCATGATGTCGGGCGGCTATGGAGCCGGGGATTCATCAAGCGTTCGGGTACGGTTCGGTTCAAGGTCGGCGAGATCATCCCGGCGGGCCTCAGGCGGGAAGAAATCGAACGCCGGGTCCATGCAGCGATAAACGCCCTCAACCCCTAAGCCTGGCTCCCAGCTTCTCGGCAGCCGCGACGATCTTCTTCGATATTTCGCCGATTTCGGCATCGGTGAAGCTTTTCTCGCCGGGCTGCAGCGTCACCTCCACCGCGAGGCTCAATCCCTGTTCGCCCTGGTAGCGGTCGAACAGCCGTGCGTTGGAAATGACCGACTTGTCGGCACCGCGGACCGCGCGGACCAGCGTGTCGGCGGCCAGATCCGATGGAACGACGAAGGCGAAATCGCGGGCCACCGCCTGCAGCGCCGGCGGCGCATAGGCCGGGCGGGCATGTTCGCTGGTGCGCGGCGCGGGAATGGCGTCGAGATAGACTTCCGCCGCGATCGTGCCGGCGGGAGCGTCGAGCGCCCTTGCCACGCGCGGATGAAGTTCGCCGAGCGCCGCCAGCACATTCTTGCCCAGCCCAAGGGTCGCCGAACGGCCCGGGTGCCAGGTCTCGCCCGCACCCATGTTGATTTGCAGGCTGGCGACTGGTGCGCCTGCCGCCTCCAGCAATGCCAGCACGTCGGCCTTGGCGTCGAACGGATCGAAGCCGGTGGCCTTGCCTCCCTGCCAGCCGCGCGGCGACTTGTCGCCGGCCAGCAGGATGCCAACCGTCGGCCGCTCGGCATCGGCCAGGTAGCGCCGGCCGACTTCGAACAGGCGGATGCTGGTCGCTCCGCGGTCGGCATTGCGCCGCGCGGCCGCCGCCAGGCCCGGGATCAGCGACGGCCTCATATACTTCATGTCTTCGCTGATTGGATTGGCCAGCACATGCGGCGCGCCGCCGAACAATGCTGCTTCCTGCTCGGAAATGAAGCTCCAGGTCACCGCCTCGTCGAGCCCGCGCGCGGCGGCCGCGCGACGGACCTTGCGCTCGATCATTTGCGACTGCGTCGCGGTTGGCTTGGCTACGCCCTCCGCGCGCGGCAGCGCCGTCGAAGGAATGGCGTCATAGCCGATGATCCGCGTTACTTCCTCGACCAGGTCGGCCGCGCCGTCGATGTCGCGGCGCCAGCTGGGGACGATAGCGTCCTTGCCCTCAATTCGGAAGCCGAGCCGTTCCAGGATCTGCTGCTGCTCGCCGGCCGGAACGTCCAGCCCGCCGAGGCCAGTCGTCTTGCCCGGGTCGAACGGGACGCGCTTCTCTTCGTTCGGCGGTCGTCCGGCACGGGTGACGCGGCTCGCTTCGCCGCCGCAGATGTCGAGGATCAGGCCGGTCAGGATCGCCAGCCCGTCATCAAGGAAGGCGGGATCCACGCCGCGCTCGAAACGGCTGCGCGCATCGCTGGTCAGCTGCAGCTTCTGACCCGTCCGGGCGATATTGTCGGGCGTGAAATAGGCGATCTCGAGCAGGGTCTCACAGGTCGTCTCGCTGACGCCGCTATGCTCGCCGCCCATGATACCGCCAATGTCATGCACGTGGGTCTCGTCGGCAATCACGGTCATCGTGCCGTCGAGCGCATATTCCCTCTCGTTGAGCGCCAGCACCTTCTCGCCGTCGCGGGCGCGCCGCGCGCTGACCGCACCCTTGAGCTCGCGAAGGTCATAGGCATGGGCCGGCCGGCCGAGGTCGAGCATCACATAGTTGGTAATGTCGACCAGCGCGGAAATCGGCCGCTGGCCGGCGGCCTGCAACCGTCGCTGCATCCACTCTGGCGAGGCGCCGTTCGTGAGGCCCCGGACGGTCCGTCCGAAGAATGCCGGGCAGCCGTCCGGGTCCTCGATGCGGATCTCGATCGGATTGTCGAAGCTGCCGTCGATCTTGGGAACGTCGAGCGGCTTCAACCTCCCCAGCCCGGCCGCTGCGAGGTCCCGGGCGATGCCGCGCACGCCCATGCAGTCCTGGCGGTTGGGCGTGATCGCGACGTCGAACACGGCATCGTCCAGCCCCGCATAATCGGCGAAGCTGGTCCCGACCGGCGCATCGGACGGAAGCTCGATGATCCCGTCATGGTCTTCGCCCAGCATGAGCTCGCGCGCCGAGCACATCATGCCGTTGCTCTCGACCCCCCGGATCGCGGCCTTCTTCAAGACGAAGTCGCTCCCCGGCACATAGGTCCCAGGCCCGCCGAACACGCCGACCAGGCCGGGGCGGGCATTGGGCGCGCCGCACACTACCTGCAGCGCCTCGCCGCTTCCCGTATCGACGGTCAGCACCTGCAGCTTGTCGGCCTGCGGATGGCGCTCGGCCGTCACCACGCGCGCAACCGTGAACGGCTTCAGCGCCTCGGCAGGGTTCTCGACGCCTTCGACTTCCAGCCCGATGCGGGTCAGCGTGTCGGCGACCGTTGTCGCATCGGCGTCGGTCTCCAGGTGATCCTTCAGCCACGAAAGGGTGAATTTCATCGAATTTCATCCTTTCGTGCTCCGGCGTGCCATGTGCGGACGGCACTATCCCCTAGACGGTGCCGCATGCCGCGCATGGGGCCCAGAATCAAGGAATCGAACTTCATGCGCCCACTCCCCCCGACAGGGTGGGGACATCGAGGAAGCGGAAGCCGTAATGCTTCAGCCAGCGCAAATCGCCGTCGAAGAAGGCGCGCAAATCATCCATCCCATATTTGAGCATCGCCAGCCGATCGACGCCGGTACCGAAGGCGAAGCCCTGCCATTCGTCCGGGTCCAGCCCGCAGGCGGCGATCACGCGCGGATGGACCATGCCGCTGCCCAGCACTTCCATCCAGCCCTGGCTGCCGCCGACCACGCGGCGGCCCTTTTCCATCGACCAGCCGACATCGACTTCGGCCGACGGCTCGGTGAAGGGGAAATAGCTCGGCCGCATGCGCAGCACGACATCGTCGCGCTCGAAAAAGGCCTTCAGGAAGGTTTCCAGCGTCCATTTGAGGTGACCCATGGTGATCGCCTTGTCGATCACCAGCCCCTCGATCTGGTGGAACATCGGCGTATGGGTCGCGTCGGAATCGCTGCGATAGACGCGGCCCGGCGCGATCACCCGGATCGGCGGCTTTTCCTTCTGCATCGTCCGGATCTGGACTGGCGACGTATGGGTGCGCAGCACCATATGGCCGTCACTGCCAGCCATGTAGAAAGTGTCGTGCATGTCCCGGGCCGGGTGCGTCTCGGGAATGTTGAGCGCGGTGAAATTATGCCAGTCGTCCTCGATCTCCGGCCCTTCGGCGACAGAAAAGCCAAGATCGGCGAAAATCTCGGTCAGCTCATCCATCACCTGGCTGACCGGATGGATCGACCCGCTGGCGGAATCGGGCGCGGGCAGCGACAGGTCGAGCCGCTCGGTCGCCAGCCGCCGCTCCAGTTCGGCATTTTCCAGCGCTTGCCTTTTGGCCGCGATGGCGTCGGTCACGGCTTCGCGCAGCGCATGGATGCCGGGTGCCTCTGCGGTGCGGGTTTCGGCGTCCATTCGCCCAAGCGATTTCAACAGCTCGGTAATCTCGCCCGATTTGCCGAGCGCCGCCACGCGCACGGCGTCCAATGCCGCCAAATCGGTGGCGGCGGCGACCTGCTGTTCGAAACGGGCGGCAAGCGGGTGCACGGACACATCTATTCCTTGGGCTAGTTCGTCGGCGGGCTTAAGCAGGATATGGGGGCCGAGCGCAAGGAGGCGGTGGATGGCAAGCAATTGGCCGGGGTTTGACGTCGAACGGGATTCGCCGACCTTCGCTGCTCTCCACCTCGCCAGCCAGATGCTGGGCAAGCTGCGCGTTGCCCATGCGCCCTGGGCCAACCACGGCTGGCATGTCACCTTGATTCCGGTGGCAGAAGGTCTGGCCATGCCGCCGATCGCCGCGGACGGCAGAAGGTTCGAGCTGGTTCTCGACCTTTGCGCCCATGCGATCGTGCTTCGGACCAGTTCGGGCATGAGGGATGCGATTCCCCTGGAGGGTGGCAGCATGGCCCAGCTTCATCGCGGCCTGGTCACGATGCTCGATAGGAACGGACTTCCGTCCGATTTCCACGGCCGGCCCAACGAAGTGGCCGATGCCGTGCCATTTGCGCAGGACGATGCTCCTCGCCCCTACAATCGGGATTCAGCCGAGCGGCTGCGCGATGCGCTTGGCTTGATCGTCCCCATTTTCGAACGATTCCGTGCCGGTTTCCTGGGCAAGGCCAGCCCCGTCCATTTCTTCTGGGGCAGCTTCGACCTGGCGGTGACGCGCTTTTCCGGCCGTGAGGCTCCGCCCCATCCTGGTGGGGTTCCCGGGCTTCCCGACCGCATCACGCGGGAGGCCTACAGCCACGAAGTGTCGAGCGCCGGCTTCTGGCCCGGCGGGGTCGTTGCGGCCGAACCGATCTTCTACAGCTATGCCTATCCGGAACCGGACGGATTCCGCACAGCTGGGGCGGCGCCTTCGTCGGCCCGCTTCGACGAAGGCCTGGGCGAATATGTCCTTCCCTATGAGGCGGTCCGAGCGTCCTCCAATCCCGAAGCCGATCTGCTGCAATTCCTCCAGTCGACCTATGAAGCGGCGGCCGATCTCGCCCACTGGGACCGCGCGGCACTCGAACGGGACCCGGTCGCGCCGTGATCTCGTGATGGCAGCTTTCGACCCATTCCGGCCATTAGCGAAACGTCCACTCTCGACCCATTGCGGGCATTTGCCCGGTCGATGATGACGATAGCCTAGCGGCCCGGCGGCTTGGCCAGCAGCCGCAGAAGCCATTTCAATTGCAACGTGCAGTTAACAGGAGGATAACGCCGCAGCCGAGGGGGCAGGGGCATGGCCGAAACTACCGTCGCACCGACATCGAAGCGTCTTGAATCGCTTGATTTCTTCCGTGGCGTGGCACTCTTCGGCATCCTGATCATGAACATCGTCGGCATGGGGCTTGGCGCGGCTTACGACAATCCCACCATCGCCGGCGGAGATACCGGCATCAACCTTTGGACCTGGCTCGTCGTCAATATCGGCTTTGAGGGCACCCAGCGGGCTTTGTTCTCAATTCTGTTCGGCGCCGGCGTGATCCTGCTTACCGGCCGGTTCGAGTCTTCCGCCAAGGCCGATGCCACTGACATCTTCTTCCGCCGCAACCTGCTGCTGATTGGGTTCGGACTATTCAATGCCTGGATCCTGCTGTGGGATGGGGATATCCTCTATTATTACGGCATTGCGGCGTTGTTTCTCTACGCCTTCCGCAAGCTCCCGGGGCGCAAATTGCTCGTCATCGGCGTCGGCGCCTTGCTGCTCGGCGCCGCCTGGAGCGCAATCGATACCCAGCGGCTACTCAACCTTCATGACGAAGCGCGAGTTGCCGAGCAGGTCGCCCCTGCTGCGCGCACCGCCGAGCAGACGAAAGCAATCGAAACCTGGAAGGAAAAGTCAAAGACCGGGCCGAGCAAGGCGGAATTTGCGGAACTGCGGAAAAAGAACACCGCATCCTATTGGAGCGCGCTCAAGACTCGCGCGACGCTGATCAAGCATCACCAGTCGTGGTGGCTTTACCGCTTTTTCTTCGACATTTTCGGGATGATGATGATCGGCATGGCGCTGTTCAAGCTGGGTGTGCTGACACTCGAGACGCGGGCGCGGACTTATCTGGCGATGTTGGCCGGCGGCTATGCCCTCGGGCTGACGGGAAATATCCTTGAGGCGCGCTGGATCATGGACCATGGCTTCACCAAGATCGCCTATACGGAGGCGAGTATCACTTACGATATCAGCCGTCTGGCGATGACGATGGGTCACCTCGGCTTCCTCGGCCTGTTCCTCAAGTCGGGGATCCTGCCCTGGTTCCGCCGCTCAATGGCGGCCGTCGGGCGGATGGCGCTCACCAATTATTTGACCCATTCGCTGGTCGCGCTGATCGTCTTCGTTTTCCTTGGATATTGGGGCGCGCTCGAACGGCACCAGCTATACTTCATCGTCTTCACTGTCTGGGCAGTGCAAATTGTCGTCAGCCCGATTTGGCTCAAGTATTTCCACTTTGGCCCAGTCGAGTGGTTCTGGCGGGCGCTGACCTATGGCTACAAGCCGCCGTTCCGGAAATCCGATGTTGGCCCGCCAGCGGGAGCGATCCCGGTTCCCGCCTAAGGCTTGTAGAAATCGGAAGTTTTGGCCCTCAGGCGTACATTCATGGGTCGAGAGCTTAACCGCTTAATGACCGCTTTCCACCCAAAGCGGACTCTTGCACCGCACAAGAAAAAGGCTCCCTAACCCGCCACGAACGGGAAGGGCGAAATCGTCTTCCTGGTCCGGTCGACCGCCAGCATCCGCCCGGCCGGCGGCGTCGCGCGATAGGCGCAATCGACCCGGGGACAGATGGCGCAGGCCGGCCCGACCGGGGTCACCGGGGCTCTCTCCAGGTCATAGACATCGGCGCAGCTCAGCTTGTGGGCATAGCGGATGTCGCAGCCCAGGCCGATCGCCAGCAGGCTCCCACCCTGCTCGGTCTTGATCGGCCGGTCGATGGTCCGCGACACCGTGAAATAGCGCTGGCCGTCGGGCGTCTCGATCAGCTGGGTGACCGCCTGCCCTGCCGTCTGGAAGGCGGCGTGGAGGTTCCAGCGCGGGCAGGTGCCGCCGAAGCGCGAGAAGGGGAAATTCTCGCCGGCATAGCGCTTGCTGATGTTCCCGGCCGGGTCGACCCGCAGCATGAAGAAGGGCACTCCGCGTGCTCCCGGTCGGTTCAGCGTCGTCAGCCGGTGGGCGACCTGCTCGACATTGGCGCCATATTCGCCGGTGAGCCGATCGATCGAATAGCGATACAGCTCGGCGCTGGCGAGGAAGCGGCCATAGGGCATCATGATCGCACCCGCCGCATAGTTGGCGAGGCTCATGTGGAGCAGCTGGCGCACCCCCTCGTCGGGCGGGGCCGCCTCGACGACCATCTTGTCGAGCAGCTGGGCGAACTCGATCAGCGCCAGCTGATAGGCCAGCGCGAAGGTGCGGTTCTCCGGCCTTAGCTGCGACGACATCAGGAACAGGCGTCGGTCGGCATCGAACAGCTGGCTGACATTGCCCAGCTCGGCCTGCGGTACGACGCGAGCGCTGATGCCCCATGCTTCCTTCAAGCGCCGCCGCATCGGTTCGGCCATCGACAGCGGGTCGCTCAGCGCGCCGCCCAGCGTCTCGGCGGCCTCTTCCAGGGAAGGATAATGGTTGCGGTGCTGCTGGATATAGTCGCGCACCCAATTTTCGGGCGTCACCAGCGCACGCGCATCGCCGGCGCTGGCAATCTCCGGATTTCGTGCCGCTTCCTTCAATGCGGTGTAGAGCCGGGCGATGGCGTCGGCGATCGCGGGGGCATTGTTGGCCAGCTCGGCCAGCTCGTAGCGCGGCACGCCCAGGTCGCCGAGCATCGCGTCGGAAAAAATCTCGGCAAGGGCCTCGGTGCTGGTCCTGGCGCCTCCATTGGCGGCGAAGCTGCGGACATCGACCTCATAACGCTCGGCCAATTTCAGCAGCAGGGCCGCGGTGACCGGCCGCTGGTTGCGCTCCAGATGATTGAGATAGCTCGGGCTGATCGCAAGGCTCTGGGCCATGTCGGTCTGCGACAGTTCATGGTCGCGGCGCAGGCGGCGGAGGCGATGGCCAAGGAAGAGCTTGCTGGACATGCCGCAAGGTCTGTCAATTCTGCCCAAACGTCACAAGTGAATTTGTGACAAACCGACACTTTTTGCCGATGCCTTTCGGTTGCTTGCATGTTGGATTGTCGCGGCAATCCAGCGTTTCCGTCGAAGGAAGATGGCATGACAAGTTTTGACCAATGCGTGATCGCCCCGCCTGGACGCTTCGACGGTATAGAGCGGCCCTATTCGCCCGAAGATGTCCTCCGCCTGCGCGGCTCGGTGCCGATCGAGCATAGCCTGGCGCGGCGCGGAGCCCTGAAGCTGTGGGAGCTCTTGAAGCGCGACGAGCCGGTGCGGGCGCTGGGCGCGGTGACCGGCAACCAGGCGATGCAGATGGTCCGCGCGGGCTTGGAAGCCATATACCTCTCGGGCTGGCAGGCGGCGGCGGACGCCAACACCGCCGGCGCCATGTATCCCGACCAGTCGCTCTACCCGGCCAACACCGGGCCGGAGCTCGCCCGGCGGATCAACCGCACCCTCCAGCGGGCCGACCAGGTCGAGCATGCCGAAGGCGGCGCGCAGCGCGACTGGTTCGCGCCGATCGTCGCCGATGCCGAGGCCGGCTTCGGCGGGCCATTGAACTGCTTCGAGATCATGAAGGCCTATATCGAGGCCGGCGTCGCCGGGGTTCATTTCGAGGACCAGCTCGCTTCGGAAAAGAAGTGCGGCCACTTAGGCGGCAAGGTGCTGATTCCGACCCAGGCCGCGATCCGCAACCTCGACGCGGCCCGGCTGGCCGCGGATGTCAGCGGCGTTCCGACGGTTCTGGTCGCGCGCACCGACGCGGAAAGCGCCAAGCTAATCACCAGCGATGTCGATGAGCGCGACCGGCGCTTCCTCACCGGCGAGCGGACACCGGAGGGCTTCTATCGCCTGCGCGAAGGCAGCGGCCTTGAACATTGCATTGCCCGTGGCCTCGCCTTCGCGCCGCACGCCGACCTGCTGTGGTGGGAAACCAGCCACCCGGATCTCAACGATGCGCGCATCTTCGCCGAGGCGGTGCACCGCGAATATCCGGGCAAGCTGCTCGCCTATAATTGCTCGCCCAGCTTCAACTGGAAGGCCAAGCTGGATGAGGCGACCATCGCCAAATTCCAGCGAGAGCTGGGCGCGATGGGCTACAAGTTCCAGTTCGTCACCCTCGCCGGCTTCCACAGCCTCAACCATGGCATGTTCGAGCTGGCCTCGGGCTACCGCGACGAGGGCATGGCCGCTTACTCGCGACTGCAGCAGGCCGAGTTCGCCAGCGAGGCCGAGGGCTACACCGCCACCCGCCACCAGCGCGAGGTCGGCACCGGCTATTTCGACGCCATCGCCACCGCCATCTCGGCCGGGCAGGCTTCGACCACGGCGCTCGGCGATTCGACCGAGGCTGCGCAATTCGCCCATGCTTGAACTGGGGAGACGGAAGATGACGACACGCTATTGGGTGCTGGGCGGCGACTATCGCGATTGCCGCTTCGATGAGATCATGCCGGGGACGGAAGAGATTTCGGGACCCTTTCCCGACCTCGTCCGGGCCCGCACCGAATGGACCCGGCTCAGCTTCCGCGACCGGCTGTGCGCGACCAAGCGCTATGTGATCACGCAGGAAGCGCTTCGCGCATGAGCAATGTTCTCGACCGGCCGCTGGCCGAGGCGGCGCCGTCGACCCTCCGCGGCGCCGCCGACATATTGACCGATGGTGCATTGGGGTTCCTCGCCGAGCTGCACGCACGGTTCGACGCTCGCCGGCGAGAACTGTTGGCGGCAAGGATCGCGCGACAGAAACGGTTCGACGCAGGCGAGCTGCCCGACTTTCCGGAGGAAACGCGGCACATCCGCGAATCCAACTGGACGGTCGGGCAGATTCCGCCTGACCTGCAGGATCGCCGGGTGGAGATCACCGGGCCGACCAACGCCAAGATGGTGATCAACGCGCTCAACTCGGGCGCCAGGGTCTTCATGGCCGATTTCGAGGATGCGACGTCGCCTGTATGGGACGAGCTGGTCCAGGGCCAGGTCAACTTGCGCAACCGCTGGCTGGGCGGGCTCGCCTGCACCGACCCCGACAGCGGGAAACACTATGCGCTTGGGTCAAATCCGGCGGTCCTGATGGTCCGCCCGCGTGGGCTTCACCTCATCGAGCGCCACGTCACGGTCGACGGCCAGCCGGTCGCGGGCGCGCTGTTCGATTTCGGCCTCTATCTGTGGCACTGCGCCCGGGCATCGCTCGACGCCGGCTCCGGCCCCTATTTCTACCTGCCCAAGCTGGAAAGCCAGCACGAAGCGGCGCTGTGGAGCGACATGCTCGAGTTTTCCGAGGAATGGCTCGGGCTGGATCGCGGGACGATCAAGGCCACCGTGCTGATCGAAACGCTGCCCGCCGCGTTCGAGATGGACGAGATCCTTTATGAACTGCGCGACAATATCGTCGGCCTAAATTGCGGCCGCTGGGACTATATCTTCAGCACTATAAAGCGCTTGGGCCGCTCGCCCGACCGGCTGACCCCTGACCGTGCGGCGATGACCATGGATAGGGCGTTCCTCGCCGCTTACTCGCTGCGGCTCATTGCCACCTGTCACCGGCGCGGCGCCTTTGCGATGGGCGGCATGTCGGCCTTCA
The DNA here is from genome assembly GCA_035720125.1 of Sphingomicrobium sp. Lineage (GTDB taxonomy): Bacteria > Pseudomonadota > Alphaproteobacteria > Sphingomonadales > Sphingomonadaceae > Sphingomicrobium. Next base: position 10,815 of record DASTOV010000189.1, read on the forward strand.
TCCCGGTCAAGGGCGACGAAGCGGCCAATGCCGCCGCCCTCGACAAGGTCCGCGCCGACAAATTGCGCGAAGTCGGCAACGGTCATGACGGCACCTGGGTCGCCCACCCCGCACTGGTTCCGGTGGCGATGGAGGCCTTCGCGGCGATGACCGGCCCCAACCAGCTATCGAAAATCCCGGATCGAATCCCCGGTCGCGACGAAATGCTCGAGCTGCACCAGGGCCCGCGCACCGAGGCCGGGGCGCGCGAGAATATCCGCGTTGCCGTGCAGTACATCGCCGCCTGGCTAAGCGGGCGCGGCGCGGTGCCGCTCTACAATCTGATGGAGGATGCCGCGACCGCCGAGATCTGCCGCGCCCAGCTGTGGCAGTGGCTGCGGTTCGAAGCGGAGTTCGATGACGGCCGACGTTTCAGCCTCGACCTGTTCGAGGACTGGCTGGCCGAGGAGCTGGCGACGCTCGGGGACCTCTGCAACCTGAAGCCCGCCGCCCGCCTGCTGCACGAGCTGGTCACGGCGCATGAGTTCGAGGAGTTCCTGACCTTGCCGGCCTGCGAGTTGCTCGACTGACATCCGCCACGCGCATTTCGGTCGGCAGTCCGGTGCGACGGGCGCCTGGTTGGACAGGGTTTCTACCGATTGCTCGAGCGCTTGTCCGGGGACATTCCATATTCCGTCAAATCCGGGGAGGGAAGCGTGCGCAGGCACATCACACGGACCTCTATCCTAGGCCTGAGCATGGCCGCCGCTTTCCCGGCGCAGGCAGCGGCCGAGGCTCGAACAGATGTAGCCAGCCTGGAAGTCGCTTCAGCGTCGGACGAGACGGCGGCAACAGGTGCCGGCGACGACGACTGGGAAGTGACGGTGGTTCCCTACGGCTGGCTGTCCGGCATGAAGCTGGACATCGATACGCCGCAAGGCGAACAGATCGGCGTAGACGAATCTTTCGGCGACATCCTCGACGTCCTCAAGTTCACCGTGATGGGCGCCATGGAAGAGCGGAAGGGTCGCTTTGTCGCTATCCAGGACCTTATCTATCTCAGCACCGAATCCAAGGGAGAGGGCAGCCTGGGCCCGGGGCTAGTCGAATCCGAAGTCGACCAGAAGCTGCTCTCGGTCACGCTACTCGCCGGCTATCGCGCGGTCGACGAGGGGCCGTTGTCTCTTGATGTGTTGGCGGGCGCACGCATCACGACGATGAAGATCAACATCGACCTCACTGGACCGCTGATGGAAATCGAACGAGATACCAAGGCAACCAAGGTCGGCCCCGTCGTCGCGTCGCGATTCCATGCGCCGCTTGGCGAAAACTGGGGCTTGGGCGTCTATGGCGACCTTGGCGGATTCGGCGTGACCGCTGACCTGTCGTGGCAATTGATGGCCAACATCCATTATCGGATCAGCGACCATTGGAGCCTGGGCGCCGGTTGGCGGCACTTTGAAGCCGATCAGGAGAAGGACGGCTTTGACGTCAAGCTGGCGATCGACGGACCGTTCCTGGTCGCGAGCTACCGCTTCTAGCCAGGTCGCTGGCCTGACATCTCATCCTTGGCAATGGTCAGCGCTGGCCTGATCCAATCGCCAGGGTCAGGTTGAGCATGACAATCAAGATCAGCACAAAGAGGTTGGTTCGCTTCGATCTTGCGAACCAGAGGGCGGCCAAGGCCGGAAGGTAGGACGCGGCAGCAACCATCGAGATCCAGCTCCTGGCCACCGGAGTTTCCTCCCAGGGGGCTCCGCTTGCCACCAATAGGGCCGCGTATAGCATGATCGTCAAATTGACGACGATCATTCCGCCGACGACGGTTCGATTGGTACGCAGGAAATAATCATCGAAGTCCGGCCATTTGCTCGGCTCGTCCGGGAATACGAACGTGGAGATGATGAAATAGCCGCCGATGATCGCCGCCATTGCGAGCAGGTGGAAATAGTCGAACACCAGATATTCCCGAAGCGAATAGGCGGTAATCCAGAATCGGGTCAGCTCGCTCAGCAGGACAAAGCCGAACAGCGGCACCAGCCATCCAACCTTGATGGCCGCCTCTCCCTTGTCGATGGCGCCCCTCTTGATGCGCCAGGCGCGGGCAAGGCCGGTCAGCAGTTCCGCCATCGCCAGGCCGATCAGCAGCGAGAATAGCGCGAACATAATCTCGAAGTCGCTCATGAAACCCTCCCGCAGGGTTGCCGCGGCGTCGTTATTCCGATCGAGAGGCCGGCGGGCCATCGGAATATGTCCCGATCCCGGGACGCTGCCGACCCACATGGCCCGACTTCGGTGTTTTCACCGATGGCTACCAACGCAGCCATATGGGAAAACGCCGGCGCTTCGAGGGAGTCCGAAATGAAGAGAGCATTGCTTGCGACTGCCGGCATGGCCGCGGCGCTGATTTCCATATCCATCCTTCGCGGCGGGGATGCCGCCAACGCCCAAGATGCCGGCCAGGCCGACAAGGCGAAGCTCGAAAAGGCCTACCAATATTATTACTCGCCCTATGCAAGCCGTGACTATCCGACGCGGCCGCTATTTGGCGAAACTCACCTGCACACCGGAATTTCCTTCGATGCCGGCGCGTTCGGTGCAAGGCTAGGTCCGCGCGATGCATATCGTTTCGCCATGGGCGAAGAGGTGGTTTCATCGACAGGGATTCCGGTGCGCCTGTCACGCCCGCTCGATTTCCTGGTGGTCACCGACCACAGCGACAATATGGGCATGTTCACCGATCTGCTGGCGGGCAAAACCAACTTGCTGGCCGATCCGCAGGGCAAGAGATGGTACGACATGATCAAGGGCGGCAAGGGTGCCGACGCCGCTATCCAGATCATTACGCAGTTTAGCGCCGGGACGATCCCCAAGGCGTTAATCTACTTGCCTGGCAATCCGGCTTACACCGCCACCTGGCTCGACAACATCGCTGCGGCCGAGGAATATAATTCGCCGGGCCGATTCACCGCCTTCATCGGCTATGAATGGACGTCGAACACAGGCGGCAACAACCTCCATCGCAACGTCATCTTCCGCGATAATGGCGACAAGGCGAAACAGGTTGAGCCGTTTGTCACCATCAAGCCGGTCGGCAGCGACAATCCGGTCGACCTGTGGAAATGGATGGAGGCCTATGAGGCCAAGACCGGCGGCCGGGTCCTGGCCATCCCGCACAACGGCAACCTGTCGAACGGGCGCATGTTCCCGCTGATCGACAGCTTCTCCAGCAAGCCGATCGACAAAATCTATGCGACGGCCCGAGCGCGGTGGGAACGTATCGCTGAGGTCACCCAAACGAAGGGGACCGGCGAGGCCCACCCCTATCTGTCTCCCAACGACGAGCTGGCTGATTTCGAAATCTGGGACAAGGGCAACCTAACCGGCACCGTCGCCAAGACCAAGGACATGCTGGAGTTTGAATATGCCCGTTCCGCGTTGAAGAACGGGCTGAAGCTGGAGCGACTGCTCGGCGTCAATCCATTCAAGTTCGGCATGATCGGGGCGTCTGACGCGCACACCGGGCTGAGCGCAATGGAAGAAGATAATTTCATGGGAAAGACGGTGTCCCAGGAGCCGTCACCGGATCGGATGACCAAGCCATTTATACAGGATGCCAAGACGGGCATCACGGTGATGGACTGGGAAGTTGCGTCGTCAGGATATGCCGCGGTCTGGGCCAAGGAGAATACCCGAGCTTCAATTTGGGACGCCATGCAGCGGCGTGAAACCTATGCCACGACCGGACCGCGAATGGCGGTGCGTTTCTTCGGTGGCTGGGACTTCACCGATGCCGACGCCAGGACGCGTATGCCCGCCGAGGCAGGCTACAAGAAGGGCGTACCGATGGGGGGTGATCTCAGCCGCGCCCCAGCCGGCAAGGTGCCTTCCTTCCTGGTCGCGGCGCTCAAGGATCCGATCGGCGCAAATCTAGACCGGTATCAGATCGTCAAGGGCTGGCTCGACACCAATGGCAATCTGCACGAGAAAGTCTACGACGTCGTTTGGGGCGGCAACCGCCGGATCGGTGCCAACGGCAAGCTTCCGGCGGTAGGGAGCACTGTCGACCTCAGGACCGCGACCTGGACCAACACGATCGGCGCGCCCGAACTTATTGCCGTGTGGCGCGACCCCGATTTCGATCCAAAGCAACCGGCCTTCTACTATGGCCGGGTGATCGAAATCCCGACGCCGCGCTGGACCGCTTATGATTCGGTTCGGTTTAAAATCCCGATTCCTAAAGGGGTGAGGGCGACCGTTACGGAACGCGCCTACACCAGCCCGATCTGGTACAACCCCGGCTGACTTAGGCCGGCCGTCTAGCGCTTCCCAAGCCAGGAGATCCATCATGATCGCAGGGGTGTTATTGCTGGTCGCCGCAT
>DASTOV010000190.1:0-16377 GCA_035720125.1 Sphingomicrobium sp.
CGAACAGTCCGCGAGATTGCGCCACAGCAGCGACAGCGAGCCCGGCTATTCGCGCCGGCGCATCGGCCGCGCCTGGGCCTTTTTCGACGAGAAGGGCAATCGGGTCGCCAACCGCGGCGAGATCGACCGGCTGAACGCCATCGCCCTGCCGCCGGCCTATCGCGACGCCTGGTTCTGCAAGGATGCAAACGGCCATCTCCAGGCAACCGGCCGCGATGCTCTCGGGCGCAAGCAATATCGTTACCACCCGGCGTTCCGGAAGCGCCGCGACAAGAGCAAGTTCGCCGATTGCCTGGCGTTCGGGGAGGCACTGCCGAGGCTTCGGGCCAGGGTCGAAATGGACCTGCGGCGGCGCAAGCTGGACCGCGAAACTGTGCTGGCCGCGGTCGTGCGCCTGCTCGATACCGAATATGTTCGGGTCGGCAACGAGGAATATGCGCGGTCCAACAAGAGTTTCGGCGCCACCACCCTGCGTGACCGGCACCTCAAGTCGGCCGGCAGCAAGCTGAAGATCCGTTTCCCCGCCAAGCACGGGCTGATGAAGGAGGTGACGATCAGCGACCGGGGCCTGCGACGCGTCGTCCGCAAATGCCAGGAACTGCCGGGCCAGCTGCTGTTTCAATATGTCAACGGTAGCGGCGAGCCCCAGCCGGTCACCTCGGCCGACGTCAACGAATATATCCGCGACGCGACCGGCGGCGATTTCACCGCAAAGCATTTCCGGACCTGGGCCGCGAGCGCCATCTTCTTCGAGCAGATGCTGGAAAAGGAAGATGAACGGCGGCTCAGCCTTGCCACCGCGCTGGAGCCGGTGTCGTTGGCGCTCGGCAATACCCCGGCCATCAGCCGCAACAGCTATGTCCATCCGCAGCTCGTGGAAGCCGTTCGCAACCGGCCGCGCGATCCGTTGAACGGTGGGCTCCAACCGCGCCCGCACGGAGGCCTGTCTCGTGCCGAAGCAGGCCTGCTGCGTTTCCTCAAACAAGGACAAGGAAAGACTGCTGCTTGAACCTTCGCAATGTGCCCGCCACACTCATGCCCATGCGCAAGGTTGATCTTTCAAACCCGTTGGGCGTCCAGCCAATCTTCGACTGGCTCGGCGCGAACATTGATCGGCTGATGTCGGGTGCCTTTGTCGCCGGTGTCATCGTCGGCGTCATGCTGGTCCTGCGCTCGGTCGGCCAGCGGATGGCCGCGTCCGATCCCGACTGCCGGCACTGGCGGGGAATCCTTGGCCGGGGACTGGCCAAGACCGGCCTGTGGTTCATGGTCGCAGCGGCGATCGACATCGTTGCCAGCTATGCGTCGATGCCGGCCAAGCTTACGCGCCTGGCCGACATCCTGTTCATCATCGCTGCGGCACTACAGGCAGCGATCTGGGCACGAGAGATTATCCTCGGCGTGATCCGCAGCCGCGTAGGGGAAGATCCCGGCGCGTCGACGCTCGGCAATGCCATCGGCATCATCCGCGTGCTGGTCAGCGTTACAGTCTTCGCCATCGCGCTCATCGTCATCCTCGACAATCTAGGGGTCAATGTCACTGCGCTGGTAGCCGGTCTTGGCATCGGCGGCATTGCGATCGGCCTTGCGGCCCAGGGCATCTTCTCGGACCTGTTCGCGGCCCTTTCGATCGTGTTCGACCGGCCATTCCGGCGCGGCGACCTGGTCCGATATGGCGGCACTCCTGGCACGGTTGGGACGGTCGAGCGGATCGGCCTCAAAACGACCCGCATCCGCTCGGTCAGCGGCGAACAGGTGATCATGGCCAATACGAAGCTGCTGGAACAGGAGCTGACCAATGTCGCCGAGGCGCGGGGGCGACGGATCTGGCTAACGTTCGGGATCGTCTACCAAACCCCGCCGGACGTGATCGAAGGACTCCCTGACCTCATGGAATCCGTGCTGAAGTCGCTTCGGACGTGCAAGGTCGTCCGCTGCTGTGCGACGGCATTCGGCGCCAGCTCGATCGATTGCGAACTGGTCTACGACGACCGTTCGAGCGAGGCTGACACGCTGGCGAAGCACAAGTCCGCGATCATCACCGGCATCATGAAGGCGTTCGCGGAGCGCGGGATCGAATTTGCCTATCCGACCCAGACGACATTCACGGCCGCTCCGGACGGCACGATGATCATGCCCTATGCCGCTGTCCAGCCCGTCGTAGCGCTGGAACGGGAAGGCGGAAAGTAGCTTGCCGTAGCGTCCGCAATGCCGCCCTTGCCAGCCTTGTCCGTGCGGGCCTAGGACAACCGCCAATGCCCACCGCCTCCATCGACGAAATCCGCGCGAAGATAGGCCATCCGGTCGGAGTGTCCGACTGGATCGACGTGCCGCAGGATCGCATTACAGCCTTTGCCGACGCAACAGACGATCATCAGTTCATCCACGTCGACCCGGCCGCGGCGGCCGCCGTCGGCTTTGGCGGCACGATCGCCCACGGTTTCCTCAGTCTGTCACTGCTGAGCCGCATGGCGGCCGACGTCATGCTGATCCCCGACACGACCAAAATGGCCGTCAACTACGGCCTCGACCGTGTCCGCTTCCTGGCACCGGTCAAGGCAGGCAAGCGGGTGCGCGGCCATTTCACCCTGGAAGGCGCCGACGAAAAGGCACCTGGCCAGTTCCTGATCAAGCACCAGGTCACCGTCGAGATCGAGGGCGAGGAAAAGCCCGCCCTCACGGCCCAGTGGCTTGGACTCATCTTCACCTAGGAGAAGCCCCATGTCCGTCCGTGACGCCGTCATCGTCTCCACCGCCCGCACGCCGATCGGCCGCGCCTACAAGGGCGCGTTCAACGCCACGGCCGGCGCCACCCTCGGCTCCCTGTCGCTCGCCCCCGCCATCGAACGCGCCGGCATCGAGGCCGGCGAGATCGACGACGTCGTCTGGGGCTGCGTCCTGACCCAGGGCACGCAATCCGGCAACATCGGCCGCCAGGTGGCACTCCGCGCCGGCTGTCCGGTCACGGTTGGAGCCCAGACGATCGACCGCCAGTGCGCCTCGGGCCTGATGGCGATCGCCACTGCCGCCAAGCAGGTCGTCATCGACCGCATGGATATCGTCGCCGCCGGCGGCCAGGATTCGATCAGCCTCGTGCAGACGCCGGAAATGCGGGTCAGCGGCGATCCTTCGCTGATCGCCATGCACAAGGATGTCTACATGCCGATGCTGGGGACGGCCGAGACCGTCGCGCAGCGTTACGGCATCAGCCGCGAGCGCCAGGACGAATATTCGCTGCAGTCGCAACAGCGCACTGCCGCCGCCCAGGCAGAGGGCCGTCTGTCTGCCGAGATTGTGCCCGTCACCGTCAACATGGGCATCAAGGACAAGGACACCGGCGAGGTCTCATTCAAGGAAGTCACGATCGACAGGGACGAGGGCAACCGGCCCGACACAACGCTTGAAGGCCTCGCCTCGCTGCAGCCGGTGCTCGGTCCGGGCACGCACATTACTGCCGGCAACGCCAGCCAGCTGAGCGACGGCTCGTCCGCCTGCATCATCATGGACTCCCGGCTCGCCGAGCAACGCGGGCTGGAGCCGCTCGGCCGCTACATCGGCATGGCGGTCGCCGGCACCGAGCCCGACGAGATGGGCATCGGCCCGGTGTTCGCCGTTCCCAAGCTGCTCCAGCGCTTCGGCTTGAAGATGGACGATATCGGCCTGTGGGAATTGAACGAGGCGTTCGCGGTGCAGGTGCTCTACTGCCGCGACAAGCTCGGCATCCCCAACGAGCTGCTGAACGTTGACGGCGGCGCCATTTCGATCGGCCACCCCTATGGCATGTCGGGTGCTCGGCTTACCGGCCATGCGCTGATCGAGGGCAAGCGTCGCGGCGCAAAATATGTCGTCACGACGATGTGCATCGGCGGCGGCATGGGCGCGGCGGGATTGTTTGAGGTCCTGTAGCGCCGAGCGCAGCGAAGCCGGCGCGTAGCGCCGCATGAGCAGCGCGAGAGACGCGAAAGGCCGGCCGGCGGGTCGGCGGAGCCGAGCCCGTCCGACGTCACGGGATTTACTCCCGTGACGGCCCCTCCGAGAATCTGGGTTCCCGCTATCGCGGGAATGACGATAGAAGGAGTTTGATGACTCCCGTCGAACTCATCGCCCTCGCCGCCTCGACCAGCCTGCTGGCCGGCTGGCGGCTTTACCTGGTGACCTTCATCACCGGGCTCGGCATGAAGTTCGGCTGGATCGCCATGCCCGACCAGTTGCAGGCGCTCGACGTGCTGGCCAACAATTGGGTGCTCGCAATCGCTGCGGTCGGGACCTTCGCGGAATTCTTCGCCGACAAGATCGCCTGGGTCGACAGCGCCTGGGATGCAATCCATTCCTTCATTCGTCCACTTGGCGGTGCTCTCCTCAGCCTTGCGATCATCGACGCGGCGGATCCGGCCTGGCAGGTCGGCAGCTTCCTGCTTGGCGGCGGCGCGGCGCTCGTTGCCCATGCCGGCAAGGCGGGCGCGCGAACGCTCGTCAACACCAGCCCCGAGCCCTTCTCCAACATCATCGTTTCAACCGCTGAAGATGTCGCGACCGGCGGCCTGTTGGCGCTGGCCATCGCCAACCCGATCGCCGCGGCACTGATCGCGCTGGGCCTGGTGCTGTTGTCGCTGTGGCTGGTCTTCGCTGCCCGCCGCGCCCTGAGGCGCCTGATCGATCAAATGAATCCCCCGCGATCTCCGGCAGCGTGAGCCGCGACGGAGCCAGCGTGCGCCATGATCCGCGTTGGACGCTGGTCATGTCGGTCGCGGCCAGCTCGTTGAGTTTCATCGACGGCTCGATCCTCAATGTCGCCCTGCCCGCCATCCGCGCCTCGACGGGCGCCGCCGCAGCCGAAGTCCAATGGGTCGTCAATGCCTACACTTTGCCGCTGGCGGCACTGATCCTGTTGGGCGGCGCGCTCGGGGATCATCACGGGCGGCGGCTGTGGCTGATGATCGGCACCGCGCTGTTCGGCATCGCCTCGTTGATCTGCGCATTGAGCGGCTCGCTCGACATGCTGCTCGTCGGCCGAGTGCTGCAAGGAGTGGGGGCAGCCTTGGTGCTGCCGAACAGCCTGGCGCTGTTGAACGGCGTCTATGAGGGCGAAGCGCGCGGCCAGGCGATCGGCACATGGGCCGCTGCCGGCGCCATCGCCGCGGCCATCGCGCCGCTGATCGGCGGCTGGCTGGTCGAGAATGTCGGCTGGCCAAGCATCTTCTATATCAACCTGCCCTTGGTCGTCGCGGCGATCCTGGTCGCGCTTGCCCGCGTCGAGGAAGTCCGGGAACCGGAGAAGGCAAGGCTCGATGGTGTCGGAGCAGCCTTGGCTACCTTGGGTCTGGCCGCCGCGACCTACGGGCTTACCCTCTGGTCGGAAACATTTTCGCTGGGATTGGCGGCGTCGATTGCCATCGTCGCCGGCACAATGTTGCTCGTCGCCTACCTGTTCTGGGAACGGCGGCTGGGCGATAATGCAATGGTGCCGCTTGGGCTATTCCGCCATCGCTGCTTCTCCGCGCTGAACCTGATGACCTTCCTGCTGTACGGGGCGTTTGGCGGCGCGCTCCTGCTCATTCCCTATGTGCTGATCGAAGCGGGCGGCTATTCCCCGATCGAGGCCGGCCTTTCCCTCCTGCCCCTGTCGATCCTGCTTGGCGCCTTGTCGCCATTGATGGGCAGGCTGGCGGTTCGGCTTGGCCCCCGCATTCCGCTTACCCTGGGCCCGATCGTGGTCGGCCTCGGGCTGCTGCTGGGTACCAGGATCGCGGAGAATCAAGGCTATTTCACCCATGCCTTTCCGGCGATCCTCACCATGTCGATCGGCATGACCCTGGCCGTGGCGCCCTTGACCAGCACCGTCCTCTCCGCGGTCGACAAGCACCAGACCGGCATGGCGTCGGGCTTCAACAGCGCCGTCGCGCGGCTTGGTGGGCTGATCGTCGTCGCCATGCTTGGCTCGGTGCTGGCCAACAGCGGCGATGCGCTGCTTGCGCCATTTGCCACGACCTTGGTCGTCATGGCGGCGGTGGCCGCGCTCGGCGGGGTAGCGGCGTTCCTCGGCCTGCGGGGCAATTGGCGGCGCCAGCCCGCCCCGATCGGGCAGCGGATGGCCTGAAAAGCCTGCGAATGGGCAGGATGGGCCGACATTTTATTTTCGTTATGCTAATGGACCTTCGCAACCATTTATCGGGAGGTGGCAGATGGGTCGTTTTCAGCGACTGGCAATAGCGTTTGCGTCAACCACATTGCTGGGTGTCGCGGCACCCGCCCAATTCACGCCTGAACTGCTCGCCCTGCTCGACCCGTCGGCGCGGATGGCGGGCCTGTGCGGCGGCGGCAAGGGCGCCTCGATGCGCGACAAGCTCGCCCTCTCCTTTGCCCTGGTCCAGGCGCAGACGCCGGCCGGCATCCGGCTCTATGACGGGCTGGGCAAGATCAATTTCAAGGTCAGCACCTCCAGCGCTGAAGCGCAGCGCTATTTCGACCAGGGCATCGGCTTTGCCTATGGCTTCAACCATGCCGCGGCGATTGCATCGTTCCGCGAGGCACAAAAGCTCGATCCCAGCTGCGCAATGTGCTGGTGGGGCGAATCCCTCGCCTATGGACCGAACATCAACGCGCCGATCACGCCCGACGCCAATGCGCTCGCCCTCAAGGCCCTGGCGAAAGCGCAGGAGCTGTCCGCCAACGTCACGCCGCCCGAGCGCGCCCTGATCATGGCGCTGGCCAAGCGCTATTCGGCCGATCCCAACGCCAAGCGCGCCGACCTCGATGCTGCCTATGCCGACGCGATGCTGACGGTCGCGCGCTATTACCCGCAGCACGACGATATCGCCCTCCTTGCCGCGGAATCGGCGATGGACACGCTGCCGTGGAATTATTGGGACGAGGCCAAGCGGAACCCGCAGCCGCGGCTCGGCGAGGCGATCAGCCTGGTTGAAGCTGTCCTCGCCCGCAGCCCCGAGCATCCGCAGGCGCCGCACCTCTATATCCACCTGATGGAAAATGGGCCGGATCCCAGGCGTGCCGAGTCGGCCGCCGACCGGCTGTCCGCGCCCTTGGCTGGCGACGCCGGGCACATGGTCCATATGCCGGCGCACATCTATTATCGGCTGGGGCGGTGGAAGGATTCGATCCGGGTCAATATCGACGCCGCCCGAAAGGACGAGGAATATATCCAGGCGTCGAATGACAAGGGGTTCGTCCGCTACGGCTATTATCCGCACAACGTTCATTTCATCGTGACATCGGCGCAGATGGCGGGCGACCTGCAGACCGCGATCGTCGAGGCGAAGCGGCTCTCCGCGATCGTCGATGCCGACACGGCGACGCAAATTGCCTGGATCCAGGCGATCCACGCGGCACCCTATTTCGCGGCATCGCAGTTCGCCTCGGCGGCAGAGGTGCTGGCGATGGCCGCGCCCGATCCGCGCCTCGCTTATGTCACCGGCGTTCGTCACTACGTCCGGGCGGTCGCCTACGCCCAGCAGCGCAACCAGGCGGGCTTTGACAAGGAACTGGCCGAGCTTGACCGGATTCGTTCATCGGACGGGATGAAATCGATGGTCGACCAGGGCGTGCCCGCCCCGGACCTGCTGACGATCGCCGAGCATGTCGCGCGCGGGAGGATGGCGGCGATCCGCGGACGCCATATGCAGGCCGCGGACCACTTCCGGCAGGCCGCGGCGATTGAGGACAAGGTTCCCTATATGGAGCCGCCCTTCTGGTATTATCCGGTTCAGCAGTCGCTCGGCGGCGCCCTGTTCCGTGCCGGCAAGTATGACGAGGCGCGGGAGGCCTTCACCGCCGCGCTCGCCAAATATCCGGGCAACGGCTGGGCGCTCTACGGGCTGGCGGCGACCGAACGCCGGCTGGGCCGCCCGGCCCAGGCCGCCGCGGCGCAGGCCGCGCTTGGCCGCGCCTGGCTGGGTGATCCGAAGTGGCTGAGGATGGAGCGGCTGTAGCGCCTAGGCGTTCGCGGCGACGAACTTTTCGACCACCGGCGCGATATGCTCGCGCCACTTGCGGCCGTTGAAGATGCCGTAATGGCCGACGTCCTTGGCCAGGTGATACTGCTTCTTGGACGCCGCCAGGCCCTTCGCCAGGTCAAGCGCGGCCTTGGTCTGGCCAATGCCGGAAATGTCGTCGCGTTCGCCCTCGATCGCCAGCAAAGGCGTGTCCTTGATCGCAGCTGGATCGACCCTTCGTCCGCGATGTTCGAATTCGCCCCTGGGCAGCAGGTGGCGCTGGAACACCACGTCGACCGTCTGCAAATAGAATTCGGCCGTCATGTCGCACACCGACAGATATTCGTCGTAGAAATGGCGGGTCGCGTCGGCACTTTCGTCATCGCCGACCACCAGATGCTTGAACATCTCCCAGTGGCTGATGAGATGGGAACCGAGGTTCATCGTCATGAACCCGGCCAGCTGCAGGAAGCCCGGATAAACCTTTCGGCCGGAACCTGCGTAGATCATCGGCACCGTGGCGACGACGTTGCGCTGGAACCATATATGCGGGCGCTCGGTCGCCAGCGTGTTGACCGCGGTCGGGGCATGCCGCGTGTCGATCGGGCCGCCCATCATCGTCAGTGTCTTGGGTCGCGCCGGATGCTTGTCGGCGTTCATGATCGCTGTCGCGGCATAGGCCGGAACCGACGGCTGGCAGACCGCCAGCACGTGCGGCCTCTTTCCGGTCCGCTTGTAAACTATTTCCGCAAATTCAATGAGATAATCGATGTAGTCGTCGAGATCGAAGCTGCCTTCGCTGACTGGCACGAGCTTGGCATCGCGCCAGTCGGTGATAAACACGTCATGCCTGGGCAGCATCCGCGCAACCGTGCCGCGCAACAGCGTCGCATAGTGGCCCGACATCGGCGCCACGATCAGCAGCGGCTCGCCCGGTTCGACGCCTTCCTTGCGGAAGTGCTTCAATTGCCCGAACGCCTTCCTGATCGGCACATCCTCGTCGACCCGGGCGGTCTTGCGGCCGACCTGCACCTCATCAATCCCGAATTCCGGCTTGCCGCGCGGCGCCGATGCATGGGCAAAAACTTCAAGGCCCGCTGCAACCAGCGGGCCCATGTGTGAATAGCCAAAGGGATTGGTCGGGTTATTGAGCCATCCGGCGCCGAGGCCTGCCAGCTTGCTCGCGCTGGTCAGCAACGAGCGTTGCACCTCATAGGCGTCATAGAGCATCAAATTGTCCTGAAAAGATGAGGCACGTTGACGGGGACTATGGACCGCATTTCCGCAACGGCAAGTAAATTTGCTGCGCTGCACCCTCGCAATGCGGCAAATGAGGCAAAGCGGACACAGTTCAGCCCCTCCTCTCGATGGGAAGGAGTCGGGGTGGGGGTGATGGCTTCGATTAAAGCGTGGTCGCCTTGAGCTTCACGCCACTCTTCCTTCCCCACCTGGGGAGGAAGGGTTGATTCATTGCCGACACGATTGGCGCTTGCTAGTCCGCACGCCATGGCAACCGCCTCAGAGCGCCCGAAAGGCAAGTCGCTTTCCGACCTCAACATGGTTTGGGGCTTCGCGCGCCGCTATCCCGGGCACATCGTCTGCGCGGCCATCGCCTTGTTCTTCGCGGCCGCGGCCACCTCGGGCGTTCCCTACGCCTTCAAGCTGATCATCGACCGTGGCTTCTCCGGTGGCGGTGATATTGCCCGCTGGTTCCAGTATCTGCTTTTCCTTGTGCTCGTCATGGCGCTGGCCACCGCCGTGCGCTTTTACTTCGTCAGCTGGCTTGGCGAACGGGTCGTCGCCGACATCCGCCTCGCGGTTCACCGCAACCTGCTGCGCCTGGCACCCGGCTTCTTTGAGGAGAATCGGCCGGCGGAGATCACGAGCCGCATCACCGTCGACACGACCATCATCGAACAGGTGGTGGGCACCACGGTCTCGGTCGCGCTGCGCAATCTGGTCATGGGGATTGCCTGCGCCGTGATCCTCTTCGTGCTGGCGCCCAAGCTCGCCGCGATGATGCTGGTCGGCATCGCGCTCATCGTGCTGCCGCTGACCCTGCTGGGGCGGCGCATTCGCTCCATTTCGAAACGCAGCCAGGATCGCATTGCCGACGTCGGCACGGTCACCGGAGAGGTGCTCGGCGCGATGAAGATCGTCCAGGCCTTCAACCAGCAGGATCGGGAAGCGGAGCGCTTCACCAGCGCCACCGAAGCGGTGTTCAGTACGGCCCGGAAGCGCATCGGCCTTCGCGCATTGATGACCTTCCTCATCATCTCGCTGGTCTTCACGTCGATCACCTGGGTCATCTGGCAGGGCGCGGTCGACGTCGCTGCGGGCCGCATGACCGGCGGCACCATTGCCGCCTTCGTCCTTTATGGCGGCCTGCTGGCAGGCGCGTTCGGAGCCTTGAGCGAAGTCTATGGCGACTTGCTCCGCGCCGCCGGTGCGTCGGAACGGCTGAACGAGCTGCTCAAGGCCGAGCCTGAGATCAAGGCTCCCGCCAACCCCGTACCATTGCCGGAACCGGCGGATGGCCGCCTCAAGTTCGAAGGCGTCACCTTTCACTATCCGACCCGGCCCGACACGTCCGCGCTCGACGGCTTCAGCCTCGAGGTCAGGCCCAACGAACGGCTGGCCGTGGTCGGCCCATCGGGCGCTGGAAAGACCACCCTATTCCAGCTCGCCCAGCGCTTCTACGATCCCGAGCAGGGCCGCATCCTCCTGGACGGCGTCGACCTGCGCGATGCCGATCCGGCCGACGTCCGTCAGCGAATCGCGATAGTTCCCCAGGAGGTGGTGATCTTCGCGGCGTCGGCCCGCGACAACCTCCGATACGGCACTTGGGACGCGACCGAGGACGAGATCTGGCAAGCGGCGCAAGACGCCAACGCCGAGACCTTTCTCCGTGCCCTGCCCGAAGGTCTCGACACCTATATGGGCGAAGGCGGTGCGCGACTTTCAGGCGGACAGCGGCAACGGATCGCCATCGCCCGTGCCCTGCTGCGCCGCAACGCGCCGCTGCTGCTGCTCGATGAGGCAACCTCCGCGCTCGACGCCGAAAGCGAGCGGCTGGTCCAGGAAGCGCTCGACCGGCTGATGGGCAACCGCACGACGATCGTCATCGCCCATCGCCTCGCCACCGTCCGCGCTGCCGACCGGATCATCGTCATGGACCATGGACGGATCGTCGAAGAAGGCGACCATGGCACGCTGACCGCCCAGGGAGGGCTCTACGCCCGCCTCGCGCGCTTGCAATTCGAAGGGATCGCGGCCTGACGCTCGCTATTTCTTTGTGGCAGCTTTCGACCCATTGTGGCCATTCAGATGCGCATTATACATGGTCCAGATGACCTACGTCGAAAAAGATAGACGAGTAGAGCTGGAGCTGTTCGGTTTCCAAGGGGAGTCTCAGCAGATCCTTCCCTCCGGCGGGAGGCTGATTGCGCACAGAGACGGCAGCACGGGGTGGGTGATGCCTTCCGCCCTAGAATCTAACGAGACTTGGGCGGATGCCGTCGAGCGGCTCATCATTTCGCTAGGTGGTGAGGACGTCGTGTCCGGCCTTATAGAAAGTCTTAATCCGCAAAGGCGAACAGTCGTTATCCATGTTCCGTTTGACTCTCCCTACCAAGAGAACAATGGCCTCACAGCTGCCACCGTCCAGCTGCTCGCAAGGCTTGGTCTAGAGCTTGACGTCGGCCCGCTGGACTTCGATCCGCGAAATCCGACCCACCTCGCCGACGGCTATGACTAGTCTTTCATGTCCGCTTTCCACCCTTTCCGGTCATTAGGACCCCGAATTTCCGCCTGCCTTTAGCCGGATTTGTAACCAACGGACTGCCTGGACCGAATAGCCATGCGCAGCCGCTCCCACAGCCCCCGGGAGCGGCTGAACCATGCTATGAGTGAAGCTGAAGCAATGCCGACGAATGCCCAAACCAACCGCCGCGTCTTCCTTGGTTTGTCGGGGACCGCCGCGGTTGCCGCAGTGTGCACGCTCTTTTCGGGGCGCGGCACGGCAGCAGCCTTTGAAGTGAATCACGACACGGCCGAATGGCGCCGTCGGCTGGGCCCGGCGCGCTACCACATCCTTCGCGAAGCGGGCACCGAGCGACCCTTCACCAGCCCCCTGCTGAAGGAAAAGCGCAAAGGAATCTTTGCCTGCGCCGGATGCGGCCTTCCCCTGTTCAGCTCGGCCGCCAAATATGACAGCGGCACCGGCTGGCCCAGCTTCTGGAAACCGCTGCCCAACGCCGTCGCCTACAAGCGCGACCTGTCCTACGGCATGATCCGTACCGAGGAACATTGCCGCCGCTGTGGCGGGCACCTGGGCCATGTGTTCGACGATGGCCCTCCGCCGACCGGCAAGCGCCATTGTATCAACGGCCTCAGCCTGACATTCCGGCCTGCCTGATGCTCCTCTTCCTTCTCGCCTATCTGGGCGGCATTCTCACCATTCTCAGCCCCTGCATCCTGCCGGTGTTGCCGTTCGTCTTTGCGCGCGGCGACAAGCCATTCCTCACCAACGGCCTGCCGCTGCTCGGCGGCATGGCGCTGACCTTTGCCGGCGTCGCCACCCTCGCTGCGGTCGGCGGCGGCTGGGCGGTCACCGCCAACAGCATCGGTCGGGCGATCGCGCTGGCCCTCTTTGCCGGCTTTGCGCTGCTGCTGATCTTCCCCCAATTGTCGGAGCGGGTGATGCGTCCGCTGGTCGGCTGGGGCGAGCGACTGTCAGCCCGTACCGGCCACGGCGGGATCGGCAGCTCGGTCCTGCTCGGGCTTGCGACGGGCCTGCTTTGGGCGCCCTGCGCCGGCCCAATCCTCGGGATCATCCTGACCGGAGCGGCATTGTCGGGCGCAAGCACGACGACCGCCGGCCTGCTGCTCGCCTATTCGCTGGGTGCTGCCACCAGCCTCGCCCTCGCGCTGCTGGTCGGCGGCAGGGTGTTCGCGGCCATGAAACGCTCGATCGGTATCGGCGAAGGCGTTCGCAAGGCGCTGGGCCTGCTCATGCTGGTCGCGGTCGGCACCATCGCCCTTGGGCTCGACACGCGCGTCCTTGCCCGCCTTTCGACCGCGCAGACATTTGCCTTCGAGCACCAGCTGGCCCGGCTGCTCGGCATGCAGAACGAGGAGCTGAGCACCAGGACCGGCGGCACCCTTCCGGTTGAAGGAGCCCTTCCCCCGCTCGACGGCGCGGTCATGTGGCTTAATTCTCCGCCGCTGACCCGAGAACAGCTCAAGGGCAAGGTCGTGCTGATCGACTTCTGGACCTACAGCTGCATCAATTGCATCCGCACGGTTCCCTATGTTCGCGCCTGGGCGGAACGTTATCGCGACAAGGGCCTGGTGGTGATCGGCGTGCACACGCCCGAATTCGCGTTCGAGCGCGAGCCGGCAAATGTGCGAAAGGCGGTTGCCGACTTCGGCATCCGATATCCCGTCGCAATCGACAATGACTGGACGATCTGGCGTGCCTTCGACAATCGCTATTGGCCCGCCCACTATCTCGCCGACGCGCAAGGGCGCATCCGCTACCACCACTTCGGCGAAGGCAAGACCGACGAGACGGAGGCCGCGATCCGCGCCCTGCTTGCGGAAAGGGGCGCAAAACTTGGATCGAAGGCCAAGGTCACCGCTTCGGGCGCCAGCGCCGCCGCCGACTTCGCGTCGATCCGCAGCCCCGAAACCTACCTCGGCGTTCGCCGCGCCAGAAACTTCGCCTCGCCCGGCGGGCTTCGCAAGGGCGCCTCGACCTATCTGCTGCCAGCGGACTACAAGCTCAACGACTGGGGCCTTTCCGGCAACTGGGAGGTCAATGACGAACGATCGGCGCTGCAGGCAGCGGGCGGCAAGATCGCCTTCCGTTTCCGGGCGCGCGACCTTCACCTGGTCCTCGGCAGCGCGTCAGGCCGGCCGGTCCGCTATCGCGTGCTGATCGACGGCAAGCCGCCTGGAAGCGATGGCGGCATGGATGTCGACGCTGCAGGCAACGGCCAGGTGACTGGACAGCGCCTCTACCAGCTGGTGCGGCAGCAGGATCCGGGCCGCGAGCGGCTTTTCACGATCGAGTTCCTCGATCCAGGCGCACAGGCCTACGCTTTCACCTTTGGCTGAACCTGGCGATTAGGCGGCCAGTTCGAACGAATCTGCTTCAAGGTCGCACGCGTCGCGCCAGCTCTTCCGCCTGCGCTCAGCCAGCGCCTGCTGCAGCGCAAAGAAATGCTGCGCTGGGTTGGCGCGAAAGCTGGCAGGCATGGCATTATCGTTGCGCAGCCCACGCTCGATCTCCTGCCAGCCCCGCTTGCGGTCGCGGGCCAGCGCCCGCTCGCAGGCTTTCCCGCCCAACAGGCTTCGCGCGGCCCGACCCAATCCTGTCGCCTCGACCGCGGCCCAGGCCACGGCCAGCCTTTCATCGGCCGCCGATGCGGCCAGTCGTTCGCTAAGGTCGAACAGCAGCTGGCGCTCATCGTCCGTCGCAGGTTCGCCGCTTCGCCGGGCAGCATGGCATCGGCCGAGTGCGTCCAGCAACTCCGGCGAGATTTGCTGTTCGGCTTCCTCCCGAAGTGCCTGCATGCCGCTCAGCCGGTAGGCCAAATAGGTGGTGGCGCAGCGCGCCCGCGACTGCTCGCCCAGCGCTTCTGCCAGCGATTCCAGTTTCAACCCGGATTGTTCCTGGCTCCCGCCCAGCCAACCCCATCGGGCCAGCCGCCGACGGAGGTTTTCGATCGCGCGAGCCATCCTCAACTCGCGCCTTGCCTCCGCCAGCGCCCACGCATGACCGCCTCGTGAATGATTGTAGAGGTGATGCAGCACGACCACCCGCTGGCCGAAGTCCTGCGGCCGCCCGGCAAGTGCGGCAGCCTCGCTTTCCAGCTTTTCGACCAGGCCCTGTCGATGCGCGGCGATGATGTCCATGCTCGATGCGCTAGCGCCCAGCCGTTGAAAAGCGGTTACCCGTCCTCGGAAAAATTGGGTAAATTGAACGAAATGGGGCGGCCCCTGTCGGGACCGCCCCAATTGTTCGACACTGCGAAGGCCTAGAAGACCGTCATATAGGCTTCGTTACCGACAAACCCCATCTTCGAAACCTTGGCCTGCTTGGTCACGGCCAGGACTTCATCGACCAGCACGTAGCGGGCATCCGGCTCCGGCTGCAGGTGCAGCTCCGGGATTGGGTCCATCTGCTGCGTCACATCCAGATACTGGCGCAGCTGCACCAGGTTCACCGGAGCGCCGTTCCACAGCACCGCGCCCGCCTGGGTGACCACGATCTTGTTCTTGACCGGATCGATCGGCGGCGGCGGATTGTTGGAGCTGTCTTGCGGCAGGTCCAGCTTCACCGCGTGGGTTTGCGGCGGAATGGTGATGATGAACATGATGAGAAGCACCAGCATGACGTCGATCAGCGGCGTCGTATTGATGTCCATCATCGGCTCGCCTGATTCGTTCGAGCCAGTGGTTTGCATCGCCATGGTGGCTTAGCTCCTTATCTTACAGCCGCTGGACCGGGCCACCGGCCGCGGGCTGCGAAATGAAGCCGACGCGGGCGAAGCCGGCACGCTGCATTGTGAAGACGGTGCCGCCAATGCACTTGTACGGCGTGTTGACGTCGCCGCGGATGTGCACTTCCGGCATATTCTCTTCGTTGATGTTCTCGACGCCGCCGACAGCCGCAATCTGCTTTTCAAGGGCGTCCACCGCCTTGTCCAACAGTTCCTCGCTCGTCACCGGGGTCAGGTTCCAATAGACTTCGCATGCGCCGCCGGCACCGCCGCGCACTGTCAGCGAGACATTCTCCGGCTTGGTTTCGGTCGGCTCATTGCGGACTTCCGGCAAAGTGATCGGCACGGACTGGATAACCACCGGAACGGTGATGAGGAAGATGATCAGGAGAACCAACATCACGTCGACGAGCGGCGTGGTGTTGATGTCCGACATGGGAACGTCTTCGCCCGAGTCGTGCTCGCCTACTTGCATTGCCATGAGGCGTTAATCCTTCTTCGTACTACCTTCTCCGGGCCGGCAGCCACCGCCGCCGGCCCGAGGATAAAACGCTTAGCGAGCGGGCGTTGCCGTCGGCGCCGGCTTCGCGACCTGTGCCGGCTGCTTTGGAGCGGCCGACGCGATCGCCGGCTTCACCGCACCGTTCGACATCAGATAACCATGGATGTCGTTGGTGAAGGCGGCGAGGTCCTCCGAGATCGACTTGTTGCGGCGGATCAGCCAGTTGTAGGCGAGCACCGCCGGCACCGCGACGACCAGGCCGAGCGCGGTCATGATCAGCGCTTCGCCGACCGGGCCGGCAACGGTCGAAATCGACGCCTGGCCCGAGGCACCGATCTTGATCAGGGCGCGGTAGATGCCGATGACGGTACCGAACAGACCGATGAACGGAGCGGTCGAGCCGACGGTCGCGAGGAAG
>DASTOV010000191.1:0-33199 GCA_035720125.1 Sphingomicrobium sp.
CCCTGCGCCAGGCGTAGAATAGATAGCCGAGGACCGCCGCCAGCCCCGCCGCGCCCGCAAGTGGCGGGGCCCAATCCGCCAGCAGCCAGCCAAGGCGAGTGGAAGCGTCGGGTTCGTCGATGACGCCCTTTGGCCAGGACACGGCTACGGTCATGCCTTCATAGGGAGCGAGCGGCATGGTCGTACGAAAGGTGATTTCCCCGGGCCGTTCCGACACGACTTCGGATTGCTGCCCGGTGGCTCCCTGAATACCGGTATAGGCGGCGCGCTGACCGAAGCGGGCGGGCGAGGGGAGGGTGATCCGGGCTTCCGCCTCATCGATCGGGAAAATCCAGCCGTTGCCGGTGACGTTCCAGTAAAGCTCGTCGAAGTCCTTGAATCGCCCAAGCTGGCGGCTGGTGCGATAGCGAATGGTGTAGCGATAGTCGGCGGGATCGAGGAACACATCTTCATCGCCGATCCAGATTCGAACGCCGTTGCCCCGGGCCTCGGTCCGGGCAGGTTCCGGCCGTCCGTCGCGGGTGACGTCGATCAGGTCGAATGCAACGCGGATTCGTTCCCCGTGCCGGCCTTTGTAGCGCGTCGGGAAATCGCGGTAGATGCCGCGGCGGATCTGGTTGCCCTCGGCCTGGACGGTAATCGTTTCCGTAACCAGCAGGTCGCCGGCCTGCTGGACGGCGATATCGCTGTAATAGCGAAGGATCTTCTCCTCAGCCGCAGCCGCCTGTGGCAGCAGCAGCAGTGCGAGGAAGGCGGCGAGCGCGGCGAGGACCGGACGCATCGGCGCTACGGCCGCTGGAATTCGACCTTGGGCGCGCTCTGGATCGCCGGGTCCGCGTCCTCATAATAGGGCTCTTCCTTGAACCCCATCGGCGTCGCGAACAGCATGTCGGGGAAGGAGAAGATCCGGGTGTTGAGGTCTCGCGCGGTGGCGTTGTAGTAGCGCCTCGCCGATTGAAGCTCGGTTTCCAGTGCACTGAGCTCGCCCTGCAGCTCGCGGAAATTGGCGTCGGCCTTCAGGTCCGGATAGGCTTCCGCCACCGCGAACAGGCGCCCGAGCATGGCGGTCATCGCATTGTCCGCCTGGGCGGTCGCTGCGACGCTGCCCGCATTCATCGCATCCCCGCGATGGGCGATGACCTCATCGAGCGTCTCGCGTTCGTGCGTGGCGTAGCCCTTCACCGTTTCGACCAGGTTGGGGACGAGGTCCGCCCGGCGCCGGAGCTGGACGGTGATGCCGCTGAACGCTTCGTGGACCAGGGCCCGAAGGCGAACGAGGCGGTTATAGATGCCCACCGCGAAGACCAGCAGCAGGACGACGACGCCAAGGAAAATCCAGGTGATCATGCGATGTTCCCCCCGAATGACGGGGAGAGCATAGTCGCGGATCGTTGACCTAGAAAGCCGGAATTCCGGTAATCGCCCGGCCGAGGATCAGCGCATGGACGTCATGCGTGCCCTCATAGGTGTTGACCGTCTCCAGGTTGGCGGCGTGGCGCATCACCTGGAACTCGGCCGAGATGCCGTTGCCGCCGTGCATGTCGCGGGCGATGCGGGCGATATCCAGCGCCTTGCCGCAGTTGTTGCGCTTGATGAGGCTGATCGCCTCGGGGATCAGCTCGCCCGCCTCGAGACGGCGCCCGACGCGGAGCGCGGCCTGCAGGCCGAGGCTAATCTCGGTCGCCATGTTGGCGAGCTTCAGCTGCACCAGCTGGTTGGCTGCGAGCGGACGGCCGAACTGCTTGCGATCGAGCGTGTACTGGCGGGCGGCGGCGTAGCAGGCCTCGGCGGCGCCCATCGCACCCCAGCCGATGCCGTAGCGGGCGCGGTTGAGGCAGCCGAACGGGCCCTTCAATCCCTGGACGTTGGGCAGGAGGGAGTCCTCGCCGACCTCGACCTCGTCCATCACGATTTCCCCGGTGATCGAGGCGCGCAAGGAAAGCTTCTCCCTGATCTTGGGGGCGGAGAGCCCCTTCATGCCTTTTTCGAGGAGGAAGCCGCGGATTGCGCCGCCATGCTCCTCCGACTTCGCCCAGACCACGAACACGTCGGCGATCGGAGAGTTGGTGATCCACATCTTGGTTCCGGAGATCTTGTAGCCGCCCGGCGTCTTGACGGCGCGGGTCCGCATGCCGCCCGGGTCGGAACCGGCGTCAGGCTCGGTCAGGCCGAAGCAGCCCACCAGCTCGCCCTTGGCGAGGCCCGGCAGATATTTATTGCGCTGTTCCTCGGAGCCGTAGGCGTGGATCGGGTGCATGACGAGCGAGCTTTGCACCGACATGGCGGAGCGATAGCCGCTGTCGACCCGCTCGACGGCGCGGGCGATGAGGCCGTAGCTGACATAGCCGAGGCCGGCGCCGCCATATGCTTCCGGGATGGTTGCGCCAAGGAGGCCGAGACTGCCCATCTCCCGCAATATCTCGCGGTCGAAATTCTCGTTGAGATAGGCCTCGGTAACGCGCGGCTGGAGGCTGTCCTGCGCATAGGATTCCGCCGTGTCGCGGACCATCCGCTCTTCGTCGGTCAGCTGGTGGTTGAGGTCGAACGGATCGGCCCAGTCGAACGGCAGGATGGCAGGCTCGCCCACGTAATTCTCCGCGAGAGGATGTGCGTCGCGCCGCCCTTTAGCCGCGCTAGCCGGCCTGCGCCACCCCGTCGCTGGCCTCGCCGCCGCCACCGCCGCCGCCGAAGCTCTGCTTCAATGTCAGGCCGAAGTTCAAATGCCGGTTGCGCTCCCGGAACTCGTCGATGGCAAAGTCCGGTTCGGCGCGGTTGGGCCGGAAGATCAGGCGATGGCGGTTGCCGGAAGTGTCGAAGGCGTTGTCGAGGTCGAGTGTAACCGTCGTGCCGTTGCGCGGGCGATACTCAACAAAGGCAGTACCATAGGGTCCGCCATTGAAATTGGTGTCGAACTCGTCGGTTCGGAAAAAGGTGAATCGGTCGCGATCCTGGACCACAAAACCGTAGGACCATTTGCCGACGTCATGGCGGAAATCGAGGCTCCATTGCCAGTCGGGGAAGAATTCCGACCAGTTGCGCGGCTCGCCGGTGATCGGGTCGTCGACCCGGGTGCGCTGGAGCGTTCCGTCGAACTTCACCCTGACACCCTTGAGCCCGATCCTGGCCAGCGGCGCATCGAGCGTCAACGTGGCGAAGTAACGCTTGCCAGTGCCGATGTTGCCCGGCGCATCGAAGCCATGGCCCTCATCGTCGAAGACCAGGATGCGGTCCTGGAAATCGTTGACCAGGTCGTAGCCGATATCCAGCTTGGCCACGCCGTCGCCGAGCAAGGGATGCTCGATCATGCCGCGGAATTCCCAGGTCTGCTGCGGCACGAGATCGGGATTTCCGGCATTGACGCGGTCGGCCGATAGCTCAGCGGAACTGATGAAATCGTAGAAGTCGAGCTGGGCAACAACGCGCTTGGCCGACAACTGCCCGTGCCAGCCATTGCCGCCCTTCCAGTCCAAGGTCAGGCTCGGCTTCCAGAACTTGAGGGGCTCTCGATCCTCATTGACGTCGCCGCGCACCCGGATCTTGGAATATTCGTAGGTTAGGCCGCCATCCAGGCGGATCGAGCTCGACAGCTGGCGGCCGATATTGATGAAGGGCTCCGCGCGCTTTTCCTTCACTGTCGCCTGGTCGACGGGAAGGTCGATCCGGACGGGAGTTCCGCCGGCCAGGAACTCGAACAGCTGGACATCCTGATCCAGCGTGTTGAGCGCGAATTCCGAGCCCGTTTCCACCGAGAAGCCGGCCAGGTTCGACTTGCTCCAGGTCAATCTGAGGATGGTTTCGTTGCGCTGGGCGTCCTGCAACTGCTCGAAGCCGCCAAGGACGCTGGTGCCGCCTTCGGTGCGGAAGCGGTAGCGCTCTTTCCAGTCGCGCTGACGGCGATTGGCTAGACCGACCAGCTTGATCGCGCCGCCGGCGAGCGGCCGCGTGATGTCGCCGCCGATTTCAAATGCCGGGTTCTTGAAATCCTGAAGCAGGTCGTCATCGCGCTCCGGGCCGACGGCCGGCGTTACATGGTTGTCCTGGGTCAGATAGAATTTGCCCGGTGACCACCGGCCGTTGACGTGGATCGATCGGTCGGGCGCCTTTTCCAGTGACCAGTTGCCGGAGATGAAAGGGTAGAAGTCCCGATAGCTGTTGTGTTTGCGGCGAAGCTCAATGAACTCCCCGGTGGTTGCGTCGGTGAGCGTATCCGTGCCCTCTTCGAGGTTGAGCGTGTTGCCCGAACCGGCCGAAAGGTTGATGCTGTGGTCGCCCCGGCGGATGATGGCCGATGCCGACACGTCCGGGACGATTCGGCCGGTATAGAGCCGCCGCGCCTCCGCCGTGACGTTCCCGTCGATGCCGCTTTCCGATGACAGGATGACGTTCAGCACCTGATTCTTGGTCGAATATTCGGCGCCGTAGAGGTCGCCCGGCCCAATTTCGACGCGGACAACGCGACGGGCGGGGATGTTCCTGAGGATCGACTCCAGCGTTTCCGACTTGGAACTTGGGCGGGCGCCATTGATGACGACATTGCCAGCCGCCTGGGCGAAGCCACGCACCTCGACATCACCCAGGTCCAGGCTGAAGCCGGGGACCAACCGGGCAATTTCCAGTGCCGTTTGCGGCGCTGACGGTGCGAAGAAGGCTGCATCATAAGAAGTGGTCTGCGAAGCCCGTGCGGGACTTGTCGAAGGGGAATCAGCCTGCTGTGCCAGTGCGGGGGATGCCAATGCGACGGTAAGCGAAAACAAGCTGAGACCTGACAGACGGCGACGCATCGAGAACTCCCCTAACTTCGTTCGCCGCGCCTACGCGTACAAATGTAGTTGTGGGAGCGGAGTTCGATCAATCGACGAACGGTTCTGCCAGCGATGAAATGCGCCGCATGGCTGCGTGATGTCGCGCCAGTAACAAAATACCGTTTTCCGCCTGCCATTGGAACAAAACCACGGATTTCTCCGTATTTCTCCCAAAGGCAGGGCCTGCGAAGGGCCGACAGGACCAATCGCTGCCTGATCCTGTGTAGCCGTGTTCAGGCGGCGTTGGGCGACAGGCTTGGCCGGGGGTCGGCCAAGTTCATGTGAAGGAGTGGGAAAATGCACTCGACAAGAAGGAGCATCGCCACCGTCGTCATGGTTATGGTTGGAGGCCTGAGCCTCAGCGCTTGTGCCACGACCGACTATGTGGACGAGCAGATTGCTGCAGTGAACCAACGCATCTCTGCGCTTGAGGCACGGGTCAACGAAAATGCGGCTGCGGCGCAGGCTGCCAATGCGGCAGCGCAGGCCGCCGCGTCCCAGTCCCAGGCCAATGGCCAGAGGATCGACCAGCTGACCGGCCGGGTTGACAGCCTTGAGCAGCGGATGGCTTCAAGGGCCCCGCGGAACTGATCCAGTTCGCTGACCGCGGGGTTCGCGTGCCCATATGCTGTCGAACTCCGCGCTCGGCGGACTTGAATTCGGGGAGTGAAGATCATTGAACAAGCGCAATTGCGCGATGCTAGCGTGGGCAGCGCTGGGAGGGGGTGGTTTCCCTTCGCTGGCGGCCGCCCAGCCGGTCGAGCAGCCCGGCGTGCATCACCCCACTTCTGTCGAAGCGCTCCAGCTGGCGACGTGGGTGACGGCATCGCGCGATCATGGGAAGTTGCCGTTCATCGTCATCGACAAGGGGTTAGCCGAAGTGCTGATCTTTGATGCCCAGGGCCTGTTGCAGGGAGTGACGCCAGCCCTGCTTGGCATTGCGCATGGCGACGATGCCACGCCGGGTATCGGAGACAAGGAACTGAGCGAGATCGGCCCAGCCGAGAAAACAACCCCGGCCGGCCGCTTCCTCGCCCGGATCGGACCCGCCAAGGGAAACCAGACCGTGTTGTGGGTCGATTTCGAGACGTCTGTGGCACTGCATCCGGTTGTGACCGGCAACCCTAAGGAACGCCGGCTGCAGCGGCTGGAATCGGCTACGCCCAAGGACAACCGGATTACGTTCGGTTGCATCAACGTCCCGCCTGCGTTTTTCTCGGACGTCGTCGGTCCCCTGTTCGCGAAGGCCGGCGGAATGGTCTACATCCTGCCGGAATCCAAATTCCTGATCGAGGTATTCCCGGCGTTTCACATGTTTGCGCCGCCGATTGCCCGATCGGCGACCCGGGTTCAGGATGACAGGTGATCGATGCCGCCGATGATTGACGAGAAAAACATTCCTGGCGGCGTCGTCCATGATCTTCCCGGCGATCTAAGAGACGCGCTGAAACAGGATAGGGAAGCCCTGGCGACGTGGCAGGACATTACGCCGCTGGCCCGCAACGAATGGATCTGCTGGGTTCAATCGGCCAAGAAGGCCGAGACTAGGCGCAAGCGGATCAATTGGGGTCGCGAAAGCCTGAAAGACGGAAAGCGCCGTCCATGCTGTTGGCCGGGATGCACCCATCGCTGAACCCCGCCAGTCGATAGCCGGCGTCCGCTTTCGATCCATCGGGGACATAACGAGGCCAACCTGCGGCCAGTGCCGCTGGAAGGCCCCGCCAGAGCTCGGACTCAAAATGTCTCTAAGGTCAGGTCAACTGGCACCGAGCGCGACACCACGTCATAGACCGGCGAGAAATCCGCCAGCTGGCGCAATGTGTCGGCCGAGGCATCGG
Source organism: Sphingomicrobium sp. (assembly GCA_035720125.1). Taxonomy (GTDB): domain Bacteria; phylum Pseudomonadota; class Alphaproteobacteria; order Sphingomonadales; family Sphingomonadaceae; genus Sphingomicrobium. The sequence goes on from DASTOV010000191.1 coordinate 6,641, forward strand.
TCTTGATCCGCATCCGCATGCGAATGGACTGATAGCCCTTGCGGATCGATGCCGACATTCCCAGGAAGCCGCGGACGTCCAGGTCGCCTTCCAGCTCGGACTCGATCGCATGAATTGTGATCCCGCGAGCCGCCGCGTGCGCGGCGATGCTGGTGGTTACGCACATGGAAAGCGCAGACAGCAGATATTCGACAGGATTTGCGCCTTCGTCGCGTCCACAAAGTACGGGGGGCTCATCGGCAAGAAACCGAAACGGCCTGGCACGGACATTCTCCGTACAGGCACCGTAGAACGACGTCACGGTCGCGACGTTCTGGGTTCCGTCGCCCCACTCGTTGGTGGCGCGAAATTCAAACCTGGCAAGCTCGGGCTCGGCCTTGATCGCGTCGATGGTGCCCATCAACTGGGTCACGTTGACTCCGTTCAAAATGCTGGGACGTTTGGCCGCAAGTTGGGCAGTCATGGGTCCTTCCTTTCAATTATCAGCCGCAGGGATCATTCCCGGCGGCAGCAGGAAAGGTACGTCGCCATGCGCGCTCAAATGAGCGCCGTTGCTGTCAAAAACGGTCGATTCATGCCACAATCGTACGATGATCGATGACCAGTGTGCCCCCATCGAGGCTCTTATTGTGGCGGTCCCGGAGACGGCGGGATCCGCCTTGTACGGAATGCTGGACGTGCTCGCCGCAACGGGCAATCTCTGGCAGCAACTCGTCGGCGACGAGCCACCACGGCAATTGATCCGGCCACGCATCGTTTCCGATCGTCGGAAGGCGTTTCTATGTGGAAACGGCATTCCCGTTCGGCCGGACTGCTTCGTCGGAGACGATCCCAGGTCTGCCATCATCATACTGCCGGAGCTTTGGCTGGGACCCGATGAGGACATCAGCGGCCGGTACGACGCCATCACCGAATGGGTACGACACCGCTACAAGGACGGGGCGTCGATCTATTCGGCCTGCTCGGGGTCGATCATGCTCGCGGAAACCGGCTTGTTGGATGGCCGAGCAGCAACGTCCCACTGGGGGTTCGAACGGGCGTTCCGCACGCGCTACCCTCAAGTGGAGTTCAAGCCGGAGCCGGCCTTGCAGTTCGCAGACCCCGCCGGGCGAATTGTGACCGCCGGCGGAACGACATCCTGGCACGACCTGGCCATCCACATCGTTGCGCGGCATTGCAGCCCGGGGGAGGCGGCGCGGATCGCCAAGGTGTACTTGCTGAAGACGCATGACGAGGGGCAGCTGCCCTACGCCGCATTGGTGAGGGAAGCGCCGCATGCCGATGGCATGGTGCGAGAGTGCGAGGCACGCCTGAAACGAGACTTTCGGGAACCCTGCGCGGTTAGCAAGTCTGTTGCGCAATCACCACTGCCGGAACGGACGCTCAAGCGCAGGTTCAAGGCAGCGACCGGGTTGAGCATCATCGATTATGTTCAAAATCTTCGCATCGAAGAGGCCAAGCACCTCCTAGAAACGACCGACCAGCCCGTCGACGGGATCGGAGCACAGGTGGGCTATGACAATTTGAGCTTCTTCAGGCAGCTGTTCAGACGACGGTGCGGACTGTCACCCGCGCGCTACAGGAGATTGTTCAGGTCCGGTTGATGGAGCCGCCAGCAGTCGATGAGGCCTCGACGATGGCGGAGAGGGTGGGATTGCCCTCGCTGCGCTCGGTCGTCTCCGCAGCGCTCCGCGCTGCTCCGGCTCGAACCCGGCGGTCTCTCGCCCAGCCCCAGGCCATCGCCACCGCCCCGCTCTGCGGGACGTCAGCGATGGCGGAGAGGGTGGGATTCGAACCCACGGTGCGGTTGCCCGCACGCCGGTTTTCAAGACCGGAGCCTTAAACCACTCGGCCACCTCTCCTTAAGCACAACGGTCATCCGAGCTTCATAATTGCTCGCCTAGGCGACGACGATGGGCTGTGCAAGGCGCGGGACGAATGCAGTGGGCGCGGCGGAAAGCCCCGGTTACCTTGGCCCGGTTCGCCTGATGATCCTAACCCCTGCGGAGGTGGAATGCGTGTTGCCCTGACGTTGGCCCTGTCGATCCTTGGTACCAGCGCCAGCGCCCAGGTCGATCCGCTCGCCCCGTTGGCCGATACCCCATCGCCGATCGTCCCGGCCTCGGTGCAGCCCGCGGCTTCCCAGCCGGCAAGCACGGCGCCGACCGGCTTCGACGGCTACAAGCTGCGCCTTGCCGCCCTGGCTCGAGCGGCGGGAGTTCGCGAAGCCACGATCCAGTCGGTCGTTCCCTATCTGTCGATCAACCAGCGAGTAATCCAGCTGGACCGCGCCCAGCCGGGCAACATCGGCAATCCCAATGCGACGCCGCCGTTCGCTCCCTATCGCCGGCGGCACGTCACCAGCGACCTGATCCGCCGGGGCGCCGCCAAGTATCGCGAGCATTACACCAGGCTGATGCAGGTCGAGCAGCGCATGGGTGTCCCAGCCTCGATCATCCTCGGCATCTACGGCAAGGAAACCAGCTACGGGCGGATCACCGGCAGCTTCGATGTGCCCGATGCGCTGGCCAGCCTTGCCTATGAAGGACGCCGCCGGGAATTGTTCGAGAGCGAGTTCGTCGCGGCGCTCAAGCTGATCGATCTTGGCTATACGCGTACCAGGCTGCGCGGGAGCTGGGCCGGCGCGATGGGCTATCCGCAATTCATGCCATCGGTCGTGCTTCGCCTGCGGGCCGACGGGGATGGGGACGGCTTCGCCGACATCTGGCGCAACGAGGACGATGCCTTCGCCTCGATCGGCAACTATCTGCGCGATGCGGGGTGGAAGGCGAACATGCTGTGGGGTGTCCCCGTGCGCGTGCCGGGCGGCTTCAACCGGGCCGCGGTGCGCAACCCGGCGACCGCGCCGGAATGCCCGCGCGTCCATGCCCGCCATAGCCGCCCCATGACCATGGCCCAGTGGCGCGCGCTTGGCGTCACGCCGCTCGGCCGGTCGCTGCGCGATAGTGACCTGGCAACGCTGATCGAGCCCGATGGACCGGGCGAAACGGCCTATCTGGTGACCGACAATTATCGCGCGATCCTCAAATATAATTGCTCCAACTTCTACGCCCTGTCGGTCGCCCTGCTGGCCGACGGAATAATCGGCCGTTGAGGCGCTGACAGGCGACTGCCGGAGCCGTAAAGCAGGGGCGTTCAACCTTTTCGGGAGTCGTAACCGCCTCATGATTCGCGTTTCCTTGCTTGCCACCGTCTCCCTGGCGCTGCTTGCCGGCGCCGCCCCGGCCAAGGCGCCCCCGTTCGAAACACCCGCCGAAGTCGCCTATCTCATCGACCTGTCGTCGGGCGCGGTGCTGTTGTCCAAGGACGCCGACCGGCGGATCCCGCCCGCGTCGATGGCCAAGATGATGACCACCAACGTCGCCTTCGAGCTGATCAGGAAGGGCGACCTGCAGCTCAATAAGATGTGCACGGTGCGGCCGGAGACCTGGCAGCGCTGGCACGGGCCGCAGGCCGGATCGACGATGTTCCTCAGCCCCAACGAGCAGGTCAGCGTCGAGAACCTGCTGCACGGCATCGTCACCCTGTCGGGCAACGATGCGTCCGTGGTGCTGGCCGAATGTATCGCCGGGACCGAGGAAGCCTTCGCCACTGTGATGAACGAAAATGCGAAGCGGCTTGGCCTCAAGGACAGCCGGTTCGGCAATTCGAACGGCTGGCCGGACGAGGGGCGGACCTATGTCACCGCCCGCGACCTTGCGACGCTGGCGCGGGCCGAGATCGAGAACCACCCGGAGCTGTACAAGAAATTCTACGGACAGCTGAGCTTTACCTGGGGCAAGACCATGGGATCGGGGGCCAACATCACCCAGGCCAACCGCAATCCGTTGCTCGGCCGCGTCCCAGGTGCCGACGGCCTCAAGACAGGCCATACCGACGAGGCGGGCTATGGCTTCACCGGATCGGCCGAACAGAATGGCCGCCGCCTGATCATGGTGGTTGCCGGGCTCACCAGCTTCAACCAGCGGATCGAGGAATCGGTCAAGCTGATGCAGTGGGGCTTCAACGCCTGGCAGTCGAAGCCGCTGTTCCAGGCAGGGGCGGCCGTCGGCAGCGCCAGGGTGCAGCTGGGCAGCGACGATGAAGTGTCGCTGGTCGCGCCGCGCAACCTGGCCGTCACCATCCCCGCGGGCGTATTGTCCAAGGTGAGCTCGATGAAGATCCGCTACCAGGGGCCGGTCAGGGCGCCGATCGCCAAGGGACAGCATATCGCCGACCTGGTCGTGACGACGACGGACGCCGGCGAACAGGTGATGCCGCTGGTCGCGGCCGATGCGGTCGAGGAGGCTGGCCTCTTCACCCGCGCCTGGATTGGGCTCAAGCAGCTGCTGGGAATGGCCTGAGCCTTGTCGCGGGGGCGGTTCATTTCGCTGGAAGGCGGGGAGGGGGTCGGGAAGTCGACCCAGCTGAAGGCACTCGCCGCCGAACTGCGGGGCCGCGGCATCGAGGTGGTCGAAACCCGCGAGCCGGGCGGCAGCGAAGGCGCCGAGAAGATTCGCGAGCTGCTGCTGACCGGTGCCGAGGAACGATGGAGCGCGGAGGCCGAGGCCCTGCTGTTCGCCGCCGCCCGGGCGGACCATGTGGACAAGCTGATCCGGCCGGCGATCGAGGCCGGGAAATGGGTCCTGTCCGACCGGTTCGTCGACAGCTCGCTGGCTTATCAGGGCGGCGCGGGAGAGCTTGGCATCGAGGCGGTTCGGGCAATCAACGCCTTCGGCATCGGCGAATGCTTCCCGGACCGCGCGCTGGTGCTGGCCTTGGCCGAAGGCGGCGCTCGGGCAAGGGAACGCGATAATGAAGTCAGCGACCGGATCGGCGGACGGCCCGAGGGCTATCACCAGAAAGTCGATCTCGCCTTCCGCCAGATCGCAAATGAAGAGCCGCATCGGGTCCGGATCGTCGACGCCTCGGGCAGCCCGAACGAGGTAATGCAGCGCCTGCTCGATGCGATCGCGGACCTGCTGCCATGATCATTGGCCAGGACAAGGCAATGGCGGCGTTTTCCAGCGCCTGGTCGTCGCGGCGGCTGCACCATGCCTGGCTGCTTGCCGGGCCCAGGGGTGTCGGCAAGGCGAGCTTTGCGAGAGCTGCGGCGACCAGGGTCTTGTCGGAGGCAGCGGGACCGCCCTTCGACCTGACAGGCTTCGAAACGCCCGAGGATCACCCGGTCAGGAAGCTGGTCGAAGCAACCAGTCATCCGGATTTCCGCTTGCTGGAACGGCTGGAGAAGGAGAGAGGTGAAGGGCTCGCGCGCAACATCAGCGTTGGCCAGATTCGCAAGCTGGGGGACTTCCTGACCCTGACGACGGCTCTTTCCCCCTGGCGGGCCATTGTCATCGATGCAGCGGACGATCTTGAGGCATCGGCGGCCAATGCGCTGTTGAAGATGCTGGAGGAGCCGCCGGCCAACACCCTGTTCTTCCTGGTAAGTCATGCACCGGGAAGGCTGCTGCCGACAATCCGTTCACGCTGTCGGCGGCTGGACTTTGCAAGGCTGGGCGAAGACGTCATGACGTCACTCATATGCCGCTCATTTCCCGGGATAACTTCAGACGAAATTGCGCGTCTGGTCGAATTTGCCAATGGCTCGATCGGCCGCGCCCTGGCGCTTGCCGCACTGGACCTGGCTCCGCTGGAGAGCGAAGCGCTGGCCATTCTTCGACAAGGCGACCCGGACAATGCGCGCCGCGCGAAGCTCGCGGCGTCGCTCGGGCCAAGAGGCGCCGCAGAGCGCTACGCCGTCTTTCTGGAGCTGGTGCCCGGGCTGATCGCCAATGAGGCGCTGACGCTGCAAGGGGAGGCGCGGGGAAGGGCGCTGGACGCCTATGCCAAGGCCCGCGAGACCGCCGCGATCGCGCCAAGGCTGTCCCTCGATCCTGCGGCGACCGTCTTCCAGCTCGGTACGATCCTCGCTTCCGTCGCTCCCTGACACCATCCCGGTTGCCCAGTCCGGGCCATGCGGTTAGGGGCGAGGGCAATGTCCGAGCCCTTCTACATCACGACCGCGATCAGCTACCCCAACGGCAAGCCGCATATCGGCCATGCCTATGAGGCGATTGCCGCCGACGCCATGGCCCGGTTTCGCCGCGCCCAGGGCCGCGACGTGCGGCTGGTCACCGGGACCGACGAACATGGGCTGAAGATGGTCCAGACGGCCCGAGGCGCAGGCCAGAACACCAAGGAATATGCCGACGAAATGTCGGGATATTTCCGTAAGATGTGCGATGACTTGAATATCAGCTATGATGCATTCGTGCGCACCACCGAGCCGCGTCACTATGAAGCCAGCAAGGACATCTGGCGCGCGATGGAGGCCAACGGCGACCTCTATCTCGACCGGTACGAGGGCTGGTACTCGGTCCGCGACGAAGCCTATTACGACGATGGCGAACTAGTCGATGGCGAAGGCGGCGAGAGGCTGTCGCCTCAGGGCACGCCGGTGGAATGGACCGTCGAGGAGACCTGGTTCTTCCGCTTGTCCAACTATCAGGACAAGCTGCTGCAGCTGTACCGCGACAATCCTGACTTCATTCGCCCGGAAAGCCGCCGCAACGAGGTAGTGCGCTTCGTCGAAGGCGGCCTCAAGGATTTGAGCGTATCGCGTACCAGCTTCGACTGGGGCGTGCCGGTGCCGGGATCACCCGGCCACGTCATGTATGTCTGGGTCGATGCGCTGACCACCTATATGACCGGTGTGGGCTTTCCGGACCGGGAAGGGGAGTGGGCCCGCTACTGGCCAGCCGATATCCACCTGATCGGCAAGGATATTGTACGTTTCCACGCCGTCTATTGGCCGGCATTCCTGATGTCCGCGGGATTGCCGCTGCCGCGCCAGGTGTTCGGCCATGGATTCCTCCTCGCCCGTGGCGAGAAAATGTCGAAATCGCTCGGCAACGTGGTCGATCCGATGGACCTGGCCGACCGCTTCGGGGTGGATTCGCTGCGTTATTTCCTGTTGCGCGAGATCAGCTTTGGCCAGGACGGCAGCTACAGCGCGGAGGCCATTGTTAGTCGCGTGAACGCCGAGCTAGCCAACAGCTTCGGCAACCTCGCGCAGCGCAGCCTGTCGATGATCTTCAAGAACCTGGGCGGCATCATCCCTGCCGAAGGTGACGCCGCCGAAGACAGGTCACTGCTTGCGCAGGTCGAAGAAGCCTGCGCCGCGCTGGAGCGCGAATTCGATCGCTTCTCCTTCTCGACCGGCCTCGAAGCCTGGATGGGCGCGGTGTTCGCCTGCAACCAGTATGTCGACGCCATGGCACCCTGGGCGCTTAGGAAGACCGACCCTGACCGGATGGCGGCGGTTCTTGGCACGCTGGCCGTAGCGGTGCGCATGCTTGCGGTCGCTGTTCAGCCAATCATCCCGGCGTCGGCCGAGACGCTGATCGCCTTGATCGACAGCGGCAAGGGCGGGGCGCCAATCGCCCAGCCGGCCCCCATCTTCCCACGGCTCGAACTGCCGGAGGAGGAGGAAGCGGCATGAGGCTGATCGACAGCCACTGCCACCTCAACTATGCCGGACTCGTCGAGCGGCAGGAAGAAGTACTTGCCAGCGCCCGGCAGCGTGGAATTGGCGGCTTTCTCAATATTTCGACGCGCCAGAAGGAATGGGGCGACATCATCGCCACGGCCGAGCGCAATCCAGACGTCTGGGCGACGATCGGCGTTCACCCGCATGAGGCGGATTCGCATCCAGACCTGGGCGCAGCGGCGTTGATCGAAGCTGCTGCACATCCGAAGGTCATTGCGATCGGCGAATGCGGGCTCGATTATTTTTACGACAAGTCGGATCGCGGCGCACAGCGAGAGCGGTTCCAGGCGCATATCGAAGCAGCCCGCGACACGGGGCTTCCACTGGTCGTCCACACCCGCGACGCGGAAGAGGATACGGCGGAAATGCTGACGCGCGAGGTCGGGAAGGGGGGCGTCACCGGCGTGCTGCACTGCTTCACCGGCACTGCCGAGCTGGCGAGGAAGGCGCTCGACCTCGGATTTTACGTCTCCATCTCGGGCATCGTGACCTTCAAAAACGCTCGGGAATTGCAGGAAACAGCGAAGATCATCCCGCAGCAGCGGCTTCTGGTCGAAACGGATTCCCCCTTCCTGGCGCCGGTGCCGAACCGCGGGAAGACCTGCGAACCGGCCTTCGTCGCCGATACCGCCGCTTTCCTCTCCGACTTGCGCGACGAGCCGCTCGATGAACTGGCGGACGCCACGACGGCCAACTTCTTCAAACTGTTCAACAAGGCCGCATGAAAATCCGCATCCTGGGATGCGGGACGTCGACCGGCGTTCCGCGGATCGGGAACGACTGGGGCGATTGCGATCCCGATGAACCCAGGAACCGCCGCACCCGCTCATCGATCCTGATCGAAAGCGGCCGCGAGCGGCTGCTGGTCGATTGTGGGCCGGATCTGCGCGAACAGTTGCTGGCCGCCGGTGTTGCCGACGTCGATCGGGTGATCGTCACACACGACCATGCCGATCACTGCCATGGCATCGACGACCTCAGGCAAATTGCCCAGCGCCTTGGACGAGAAGTGCCGCTTCATGCACGGCAGCGTGACTTAGAGCGCCTTCGCAAACGCTTCCCCTATATATTTGAAGATATTGCGCTTTATCCTCGCGTTGTCGAGCCAGTTGCGATCGTGGGTCCGGAACGGTTGGGGAAGGCGACACTGACCTATGTCGACCAGCCACATGGGGGCATCACGTCGCTTGGCATTCGAGCCGACGAGGGCGGCCGAGCATTCGGCTATTCCATTGATTTTCATGATTTTACACCCGACATGAGGCTGCTCTATGCTGGCCTCGATTTGTGGATATGCGACTGTTTGCGTCGAGCGCCGCATCCGACGCATGCACATCTTGACGCCGTACTCGGCTGGGCGCGCGAGTTGAAGGTAGGCCAATTGCTGCTGACCCATCTCGACAAAAGCATGGATTATGCGACGCTTGCCGTCGAGCTGCCGGATTGGGCGGCACCAGCTTTTGACGGGCAGGAGATCATATTGGAATGACCAACGACCAGGGCCTGAATCTCTTGTACATGGTCCTCCTGCTGGTGCTGGTGGGGAGCGCGCTTGTCAGTCGGCGCTTGCCGGTCGGGAAAACCGCGAAAATGGCGGCCGCCTGGGTCGCGATATTTGCCGTGGGCTTCATCATTTTCTCGTTTCGCAGCGAATTCACGTCCTTGGGCCACCGCCTGAAAGCTGAGGCGATCGGCACGCCAATCCAGTCAGGCGAGGAGCTGCGCATTCCCTTGTCTGAAGACGGGCATTTCTGGCTCGAAGGTTCCGTCAACGGCCATGACGCGCCATTCCTGGTTGACAGCGGTGCCTCGGTCACCACCATCTCGCGTGAAACAGCCGACGAGGCCGGCATCGCGACGGGCATGCGGGTCGCGATGGTCGAGACTGCTGCCGGCACCGTCCAGATGAGCCGGGCGCGAGCCGAAAGTTTCTCGGTCGGCTCTATCCAGCGCAGCGACTTCGCGATCCAGGTCAACGACCATGACGACAGCAATGTGCTGGGTATGAATTTCCTGTCTTCTCTCAACAGCTGGCGGGTTGAGGGCAACTATCTGGTGCTTGAGCCATGACCAACGACTGGATGCTCGGGTCGCTCTACCTGCTCATGGCGATCATGTTGGTTGCCGGTTCGCTGATTGCACGGCGTGAGCGCTTCGCAAGAACGGCAACCATGGTTTTGGCCTGGATCGCCATTTTCGGTGCTGGCTTCATCTTGTTCACGTTCAGGGATGACCTCGGCTACGTGGCGCAACGACTGAAATCGGAGGCGACCGGCGTTCCAGTAGTCGAAGGCCAGCAGGTTCGCATCCCGATGGCGATCGACGGTCATTTCTGGGTCGAGGGATCCGTCAACGGAGTTCCGGTCAAGTTCCTGGTAGACAGCGGCGCGACGATGACAACCATCGGCCGGGAGACGGCGCAGACAGCCGGCGTTTTGGTCAACACGAACCGAAACCAGATCGTGCGCACAGGCAATGGGATGTTGCGCGTATCGACCGGCCGTGCCGACACCCTGTCGATCGGATCGATCGAGCGCGGTCCGATAGGCCTCCACATTGCCGAGAATGAGGATCTGAATGTGCTCGGCATGAATTATCTGTCGACATTGAATCGCTGGGGCGTCGAGGGCCGATGGCTGATCCTGGAAAGCTGATTCCGAGAACAGAGTGGGGTCGCTTCGTGGCAATCCGCCTTGTGAGCCTGTCTCAGACTTTACATAATATATATTATCATACTTACGGATCGGGGCGGCCTGCGGGTCATTCAAGCCCCCTCGCGACATTGGAGCGCTGAATGGGCCTGGACCGGCTTGCCTCGATCATGGAACGGCTGCGTGACCGGGAAACGGGTTGCGAATGGGACAGCGTGCAGACCTTCGAGACGATTGCGCCCTATACGATCGAGGAAGCCTATGAGGTCGCCGACGCGATCCACCGCGGCGACATGGATGCGCTGGTCGACGAATTGGGCGATCTTCAACTGCAGGTTGTGTTTCATGCCCGGATGGCCGAGGAAGCCGGCCACTTCAGCCTGGCCGACGTCCTCCAGCGGATTTCGGACAAGCTAGAGCGCCGCCACCCGCATATTTTTGGCGATGCCGAGGAAGGCGGCCACCATCTGTGGGAATTCATCAAGGCCGAGGAACGCACCAGGCTCGATGACAAGAGCGCCCTCGCCGGTGTCGCACTCGCTCTTCCCGCACTAGAACGGGCTGCCAAGCTGCAAAAGCGCGCGGCACAAACGGGCTTCGACTGGCCAGATATCGAAGGGCCGAAAGCCAAGATCCGCGAAGAATTGGACGAAATCGCCGAGGCCTCACCGGAGATGCTGGAGGAGGAAGTCGGTGACCTTCTGTTTGCCGCCGTCAACTTCGCACGCCATCTGAAGATCGACCCGGAAGAAGCGCTGCGCAAAGCCAACCGCAAGTTCGAAAAGCGCTTTCGTGCGATTGAGCAGGCGCCGGGCTTTGCCGACCTGAGCCTGGACGAAATGGAAGCGCTCTGGGTCGCGGCGAAGAAGACTCCCACGGAAGTCTAAACGGGAGCAAGGCCGTCACGGGAATCAATCCCGTGACGTCGATCGACACGGCTTCCAGCCGGTCGTCGGCCGCCCTTCGCGCTCTCTTCGACATAAGCGAGCGCTTGCTAAGCTAGCGCTCGCTTATGCTCGGGCGCTCAGAGGCGCTCGAAACGCGCCCAGTTCTCGGGGCTGAGCTTCACCGACAGGTGCAGCTGGTCGCCATCGGCATGTTGCTCCAGCACCTCCCCTCGTGCGTGCAGCCAGGCGATGCGGGTCCCGTCCCCCGCATTCAGGCGAACATGATGCGTCTGTGAGCCGCTATGGAGCCGATGAGCGATCGCCGTCCTCAGATCGTCGACTCCTTCCCCGGTCAGGGCGGAGACGGCGACCACATCTTGCCGGCGGGCGGCCTCGCCAAGCAGTTCCTGGCGCTCCGCCGCGGCCAGCAGGTCCAGCTTGTTCCACACCTCCAGCCGTGGCGGGGAGCCTTCTTCAGCCAGGCCGAGCGACGTCAGCACGGCCTCGACATCGGCCGACTGGGCGGCGCTGTCGGGATGCGCAATATCGCGCACGTGGAGGATGAGGTCGGCCGCCGCCACCTCCTCCAGCGTGGCGCGGAACGCCGCCACCAACTCGGTGGGCAAGTTGGAGACGAACCCGACCGTGTCGGACAGGATCGCCCGGTCGAACCCGGGGATCTTCACCTGGCGCATGGTCGGGTCGAGCGTCGCGAACAGCAGGTCCTCGGCCATGACCGAAGCCTGGGTCATTCGGTTGAAGAGCGTCGATTTGCCGGCGTTGGTGTAACCGACCAGCGCGATCACGGGCCAGGGCGCGCGCTGCCTCCGTCCGCGGTGCAGGCCGCGGGTTCGCCGGACCTGGTCGAGCTCGCGCCGGATACGCGCCATCCGGTCGCGGATCAGCCGCCGGTCCGCCTCGATCTGGGTTTCGCCGGGGCCGCCAAGGAAGCCGAAGCCGCCGCGCTGCCGTTCAAGGTGGGTCCAGCTCCGCACCAGCCGGCCTGCCTGATAGTCCAGATGCGCCAGCTCCACCTGCAAGCGGCCTTCGGCGGTCGCCGCTCGATCCCCGAATATCTCGAGGATCAGGCCGGTCCGGTCGATGACCTTGCAGCCGGTTTCTTCTTCCAACGTCTTCTGCTGGACCGGGCTGAGCTCCGCATCGACGATCAGCAGCGTCGCATCATGATCTTGGGCCAGCGCCGCGATTTCTTCCACCTGGCCCTTGCCGAACAGGCTGGCCGGGCGAACCTGCCGCAACCTGAAGACCTTGCGGTCCACCACATCAATCCCGATCGCCTGCGACAGGCCGACCGCCTCGTCGATCCGCGCGTCGAGAGACCGCAATCCCCCTTCCCCGGTCCGTTCCGGCACGACAACGAGCGCGCGCTCCCCGCGCGTTACACCGCCGTCATCGCCACGATTGAAGACGCTCAGCCTTCATCCTCCGCTTGGCTTTCGCCGGCGAGGTTCAGGGGATGCCCGGGCTGCATGGTCGAGATGGCGTGCTTGTAGACCAGCTGCACCTGGCCCCCGCGTTCCAGCACCAGCGAGAATTGGTCGTAGCCGGCGACCGCACCCTGCAGCATCACGCCGTTCACCAGGAAGACGGTCATCGGCTCATGCTGGCGCGATGCGGCCGTCAGGAAAAGGTCCTGGAGCATCGGCCTTTTGCCGTTGCCCGCTTCCCCATCGGTCGGGAGCGCCAGGTCGGCGGGTGGCTGGGCCGGCATGATCGTCGAGATGGCGTGCTTGTAGACCAGCTGCGCATTGCCGTCCCGTCGCAGCAGAAGCGAGAATGGATCGAACCAGGTGATCACCCCCTGAAGCTTGACGCCCTTGACCAGGAAGATCGTCACGGGAGTCTTGGAGCGACGAATCGTATTGAGGAATTGATCCTGTAGACTCAGTGCTTTGTCAGCCATTATTATTATTGTTCCTCATCGCGCTTGTCGCCAAGGCCAAGGGCCTTCAGCTTGCGGTGCAATGCCGACCGCTCCATTCCGATGAACGAGGCAGTGCGGGAGATGTTGCCCGAGAAGCGGCGGATCTGGATCTTGAGATACTCCCGCTCGAAACTTTCGCGCGCTTCCCTCAAGGGCGAGCCCATGATCGCCAGGGAGGGACCGCCGATGCCGACCGAGCCCTGCGAATCGAGGATTTCCGGCGGCAACAGGTCGACTTCAATGCGCGCGACCCGGTCGCCCGGCGTCAGGATCAGCGTCCGCTCGATGATGTTCCTGAGCTGGCGGACATTGCCGGGCCAGTCGTGGGCCTGCAGCGCCGCCATCGCTTCCTTCGAAAGTTCCGGCGTCTGGATGCGCCGTTCAGCCGCGAAGCGCGTCAGGAAATGGTCGACCAGCTCCGGAATATCCTCCCGCCTTTCCTGCAGCGGTGGAATGCGGACCGGCACGACATTGAGCCGGTAGTAGAGATCCTCGCGGAACCGCCCGGCGGCAATCTCGTCGGCAAGGTTGCGTGAGGTTGCCGATAGCACGCGCACATCGACCTTCACCGGCCGTTGGCCGCCGACGCGGGTGTAGCTCTGGTCGGTCAGAACGCGCAGGATCTTGGCCTGGGTGGTCGGCGGCATGTCCGCGATTTCGTCGAGGAACAGGGTTCCGCCATGCGCCTGTTCCAAGAGGCCGGGGCGCGAAACGCCGTTCTGCTCGCTGCCGAACAGCTCCTCCTCGACCCGCTCGGGGCTCATCATCGCCGCCGACAGCACGATGAACGGCGCCGAGGCCCGCGGGCTCCAATTGTGGATCATGCGCGCCGCGATTTCCTTGCCCACGCCGGCGGGCCCGGTGATCATGACCCGGCTTCCGGTGGGCGCCACCCGCTTGAGCGTGGCTCGAACGGTGTTGATCGCGACCGAAGTGCCATCGAGTTGGTCATCGGGGCCGAGCTGATGCCGCAGGTTGGCGACTTCGCGACGCAGCCGGTCGGTTTCGGTCGCCCGTCCTACCAGATGCAAGAGCCGGTCGGCCTTGAACGGCTTTTCGATGAAGTCGACGGCGCCCTCGCGGATCGCCGCGACCGCGGTATCGAGGTTGCCGTGGCCGGAAATCATCAGCACCGGCAGGGTCGGATCGCGCTTCTTGATCTGCTCGAGGAGCTGCAGACCGTCCAGTTTCGATCCCTGCAGCCATACGTCGAGCAGGACCAGGCTGGGCCGGCGGTCATCGATCGCGTCGATTGCCGAGTTGCTGTCGGCGGCCGAACGGACAGCATAGCCCTCGTCTTCCAGGACACCGGATACCAGCTCACGAATGTCCGCCTCGTCGTCGACCACCAGCACTTCAAGCGCCATTACCGTGGTACCTCCTCGTCATATTCGTCATCGTCTCCGCCCCGCGCCGATACAGGCTCCTCGGTCGCCATGGCCGCCAACCGATCGGCGTCGAACGCGATGCGGACCCTGGTTCCGCCCCCGCTCCTGTCGAGAAATGCGATCTCGCCCAGATGTTCCTCGACGATTTTCTTGACGATCGCGAGGCCGAGTCCCGTTCCCCGGATTCTCGTCGTCATATAGGGCTCGGTCAGCCGCTCACGGTCCTGCGGCAAGCCAACGCCGGTATCCATGAGCTCGATGACCAGCTGCTCGGCTTCTCGCTTGATCGACAGGTCGATGCGGTCACCGTCCGGATGCTGGTCGCCGCGATTGCGCCGGGATTCGATCGCCTCGACGGCATTCTTCACGACGTTCGTCAGGGCCTGGCCCAGCTGGCGCCGATCGCACACCAGGCGGATGTCGCCGCTTGGCGGATCGATGCTGAAGTTGATCCCGGGATGCGCAACCTCATGCAGGAACAGGGCCGCCCGTGCGATGTCATGAACATTATCCTCGCGGAATATCGGCTTGGGCATGCGCGCGAAGTTGGAGAATTCGTCGACCATCCGGCGAAGATCGCCGACCTGGCGGATGATCGTGTCGGTCAGCCGAGTGAAGGTTTCGGGATCCGAGGCGACTTCGCTGCCATATCGACGCTGCAGCCGCTCGGCCGCCAGCTGGATCGGCGTCAGCGGATTCTTGATCTCATGGGCGATGCGGCGGGCGATGTCAGACCAGGCGGCACGCCGCTGGTCGCTCAACTGGTCGGTGATGTCGTCGAACGTCAGCACGAAGCCATCGCCGTAGCGCATGCGCTTGACGGCAAGTGTGCGCTGCCCTTCCGCGGAATGCACCTGCACATTGGCTTCTCTGGCCTCGCCGGCCATGAATTCGCCAAGCTCCGCCGAAATTCCGGCCAGGTTGCGGCCTTCGATCCCGCTCTCGCTTTCATCGAGAAGCGCTTCGGCGGTCCGGTTGGTGAGCAGGATGCCGCCGTCGAAATCGAGAGCAATGACGCCGGCCGTCACGCTGGACAGCACCGCTTCGATGAAGGCGCGCCTGGTGTCCAGTTGCTGGTTGGCGGCCAGCAGCGCGCCGGTTTGTTCCTGGAGCCTTACCGTCATCCGGTTGAAGGCGGTGCCGAGCGTCGTGATTTCGTCTTCGGTCCGGTCGGAAATCGGTACCCGGGCGGTCATGTCGCCTTCCTCGATCCGCCCCGCCGCGTCGACGAGATCCTCGACCGGCCGCAGTAGCCTGTCGGCAAGCTTCAGGGCCGCGAGGATCGCCAGGCCAACGATGATCAGTGCACCGCCCAACAGCGCGCCATTGAAGGTCAGCTGGTTGGCCCGGCTTCTTTGGAGAAGTTCGCGATAGTCCGCCAAGACGCCGTTGGCGCGGGCAATCTGCTCTCGAAAATCCTCACTCGCCTGCTTGGCAACGAACAAATATGTCCGATCAGCCTCTGGCAAGGGCGTCAGCACCGCGATCCGGCCGCTGGTCAGCACCTCCGCCGCGTTGGTCGTACCCCGCAATTGCGACAGGGCCTGGGCCACGCGCGACGGATCGATCAGGCCGTCGAAATAATTGACGCCGCGTTGAACCGTCAGCTGCCCATTCGCCTCGATCCGGATGACGGCGGCTTCGTTCAGGCTCCGCTGATAGGTTTGATAGGCAAGATACTCGTCGAACTGCGGGCTATCGATCGCACTGCCTTCGCGAAATCGCGCCAGGTCTCCAGCCATGGTCACAGCCTCGGCCCCGACCCGGTTGACCTCACTGGTGTAGGTGGACTGGGCGAGCTCGACCGTATTTTCGAGCATTCCGCGCGCCCGGTCCGAGAACCAGAATTCAAGGCCAGACTGCAAAAGTAGCGAAGCAAAGATTGCGACGATCACCGTCGGCACTGCAGCTATGACCGAGAAGAGCGCCACCAGGCGCGTGTGCAGCTGGCCCGTGCCGATTGCCCGCGCCGCAGCTCGCGCCATGGCAATTCGTCTCGAAAGCAGGACCATCAGCGCGATGGCGGGGATCAAGTTGGCGATCAGCAGCAGCGCGATCTGCGGCGGCGATAGCATGGAGCCGGGTTCGGCTACCCTGCTCAACATCCAATAGCTGAGGGAAAGCGTGCCGGCGAGAACCATCCCGCTAGCGATCGTCGCCCAGTCGTAGATCCGCCCGGTTTCCTTTTCCCGGGCGAGCCAGCGGAGCTTGGGTCTCTTGATCAGTTCAGATTCGGCTGCCTGAAGATCCATTCTAGGGCTGGCCTAGCATGGTCCCGTTGCATAAAAAACACAGTTTGTCGTTTAGGCCGCGGAACGAGCGAGCCATGGCGAATAGAAATCCTGGAGCATGCCGATGACGACCTTCGGATCGTCCTGGGTATTGACCGTGTTGCGAAACTCGGCCGAGCCCGGCAGGCCCTTGGTGTACCAACCGATGTGCTTCCGCGCGAGATTGACCCCGGTCTGCGCTCCGTAGAGCGTCTGCATCGCGTCATATTGCTCGAGGATGACATCCAGCTGCTCGTCCATCGACGGCTCGCGAATCTGGCCGTCGCCGCAAAGATCGCTGGCCACCTGGCCAAGCAACCAAGGCTTTCCATAGGCGCCGCGGCCGATCATCACGCCATCCGCGCCCGACTGCACGAGGGCGGTGCGCGCGTCCTCCCGGCTGCAGATATCGCCATTGACGATCACCGGCAGCGAAGTCGCCTGCTTTACCTTGCGCACGAACGCCCAGTCGGCGGACCCCTTGTACATCTGGTTTCGCGTGCGGCCGTGGACGGTGATCATCTTGATCCCGAGGTCCTCGGCGATCCGCGCCAGTTCGGGCGCATTGAGGCTGTCGTGGCACCAGCCTATCCGCATTTTCAGCGTAACAGGCACCTTCACTGCCTTGACGGTCGCATCGATAATGGCGGCGGCCAGCGGCAAGTCGCGCATCAGCGCCGATCCGGCATCCCCATTGACCACCTTCTTCACCGGGCAGCCCATGTTGATGTCGATGATCGCCGCGCCGCGCTGCTCGTTGAGCCTGGCTGCTTCCGCCATTTCCTGCGGAGCGCAGCCGGCGAGTTGGAGCGACACCGGCTCCTCGCTCGGGTCCCAGGCGGCTTTCTGCAGCGACTGGCGAGTTTCGCGGATCATCGCCTGGCTGGCGATCATCTCGCTGACCGTCAGACCCGCGCCGTAGCGCTTGACGATCTTGCGGAACGGAAGATCGGTGACGCCCGTCATCGGCGCCAGCACGACGGGCGCGTCAATGGTCACCGGACCGACCGAGATGGGCTTCACGAGGCTCATGGGAGGGCGCGCCTTTACAGGAAGGGGCCTGAGCGGGCAAGGCGCGGTTCATGACGGTTGTCGCCCTCATTGTCGCTGCCGGCTCGGGAAGCCGCATGGGGGGCGACCGGCCCAAGCAGTTCCGCTCCATCGGCGGCAAGGCCGTACTGGCCCACGCTGTTGACGCATTGGCGTCACATCCGCAGGTCGACGCGGTTCGGGTCGCGATCGGCGAAGGCCAGCAGGCGCTTGCACGAGAAGCCCTGGGCAATCGTGACATCGCAGAACTCATCATCGGTGGCGCCGAGCGCGCCGACAGTGTTCGCGCCGGCCTGGATGCAATCGAGGCCGACGTCGTCTTGATCCATGACGCTGCTCGCCCCTTTTGCCCGCATGGCGTCATCGATCGCCTGCTTGGCGCGGTTGAAGGGGCTGCAGGCGCGGTACCCGTGTTGCCGGTGGCAGATACGCTCGCGAGAGCCGGCGACCAACTCGGTGATCCAGTCGAACGAACCGGCCTTGTCCGGGTCCAGACACCGCAAGCGTTTCAATTCCGCAACCTCGTTGAAGCCTATGCGCAATGGAACGGGCCGAGCCCTACCGACGAATCGACTGTCATGCTCGCAGCGGGTCGCGATGTGGCGGTGGTTGAGGGGGACCCGGTGCTCGATAAGCTGACAACGGCTGCCGACTGGCAGCGCGCCGAGGCGTGGTTCAGTTCCCATCTCGTGCCGCGAACCGGCCTTGGCTACGACGTCCATGCCTTTGCCGGCCAGGGTCCGATCATGCTGGGCGGCGTATCGGTTCCACACAATCGGGGATTGGCCGGCCACAGCGACGCTGATGTTGTCCTTCATGCCATCACCGACGCGCTGCTCGGCGCTGCGAGCCTTGGAGATATTGGAACCCATTTCCCGCCCAGCGATCCGAAATGGAAGGGCACCGACAGTGGCATCTTCCTGGCTCATGCGGCCGGCCTGGTTCGCGAGGCGGGCGGGACGATCGACTTCGTGGACTGCACGGTGATCTGCGAGGAACCGAAGGTCGGTCCCCATCGCGACGCCATGCGGTCGCGGATCGCAGCGGTCCTCGGCATTCCGACTGGTTCCGTCAGCATCAAGGCAACGACAACCGAGCGGCTCGGCTTCACAGGCCGCCGCGAAGGCATCGCTGCCCAGGCGGTCGCAAATGTTCGAATGCCGCTCACAGGTTTGTCATAGCAAGTGGCTCTGCTAGGCTGATTGCAGAGCCTGGAGGGCAGATGACAATGTTCCAGCCAATCGTTGCCCTGGTCCTGGCGATCTCGACCGGAACGGCCGCCACCGCATCGGCAACCAAGGAATGCCTGTCCGAAGCCGAAGGGGCAGCAGTATTCTCTGCCATGCTGCCAGACCTGATCGACGGACTTCGCGACAAATGCGCCGCGCATCTCCCTGCAGACGCCTTCCTGGCGACCAACACTGAAGCGTTGGTAGCGCGTTACAAGATTGCGGCCGATCAGCACTGGCCGACCGCAAAGCTCGCCTTTGCCCGGATCGCAGGCCACCAGGAGATGGCCGACAAGCTTCCGGATGAATATTTCCGGCCGATGCTGGGCGCGATGATCGGCGCCGAACTGGTCAAGGACATCAAGGCGGAGGATTGCTCCGGCGTTGATCGGGTGGTCGCAAATCTGGCACCGCTCCCTGCGGAAAATGTCGCTGCACTTATCGGGGCGATCCTGATATTGGCGGAGGACGAAAAGGACCAGGACGACAGCCTTCCGATGTGCAAGGCCTGACATGGCGGACGAGCAAGCCCTCCTGCCCGACGACCTGGTCGCCAAGGCGCGCGAAGTGATCGAGGCCAATCGCAAGCTGGGCCGGCGCGTCGCCGTGGCGGAAAGCTGCACGGGCGGCCTGGTCAGCGCGGCGCTGACCGAGATCCCGGGATCCTCTGACGTGTTCGAGGCCGGCTACGTCACCTACTCGAATGCCGCCAAGATTTCAGAACTCAACGTCGCGCTCGATGTGGTGGAGACTTTCGGCGCGGTCAGCGTCGCGACCGCCTGGGCAATGGCCCAGGGTGCGCTGGAAGCATCCGGCGCCGACGTGGCCGTGGCCATCACGGGGATAGCGGGGCCCGACGGCGGGACCGAGCAAAAGCCGGTTGGGACCGTCGTCTTTGCCCGCGCCGAGCGGAAGCCTGGCCCCGACGAGATTGTCGCGGACCAGAAGCTGTTCGGTGCCGATGAGGGGCGGTCGGGAATCCGGCGTCAGGCAGCGCTTTGCGCGCTGGAGCTACTGCTGCCGTAAAGTTCCTCCGCCCGCTTTTCGAACGCGCCGGTCATCCGCCTCAGCGCCCGATCGAACATCTGCCCCGCAAGCGATTCGAAGATCCGCGACTTGAACGCGAAATCGACCGAAAAATAGACGTTGGTCCCGCCCTGCGGCGCCGGATCGAACCGCCACTCATTCTTCAGATATTTGAGCGGGCCTTCGATGTAGTCGACACAGATGTGGCCGGGACGCTGCTTGGTGACCCGGCTGGCGAAGCGTTCCTTGAAGGCGTTGAAGCCGACGATCAGGTCGGCGGTCATTTCCTCTTCGCTATCCGAGCGAATGCGCACCGCGCTTACCCAGGGCAGGAACTCGTCATAGCTGCCGACATCGGAGACAAGATCGAACAGCTGGTCTGGCGTGTAGGGAAGGTATCGCGTCTCGCTATGCCGCGGCATCAGGCGATAATGCCCCCTGCCCTCGCCAACTGCGCGTTGCGGGCATCCCGCATCCTGTTGAAATCGTCGCCTGCGTGATAGCTCGACCGGGTCAGCGGCGACGCCGCGACCAGCAGGAAGCCCTTGGCCCGGGCGATCGACGCATAGGCCTTGAACGCGTCCGGCGTCACGAATTCCTCGACCCTGGCGTGCCTTGGCGTCGGCTGGAGGTACTGGCCCATGGTCAGGAAATCGATGCCCGCCGAGCGCATGTCGTCCATTACCTGGTGAACCTCGAGCCGCTGCTCGCCGAGGCCGACCATGATGCCCGACTTGGTGAAGATCGACGGATCCAGCTTCTTGACCTGCTCCAGCAGGCGCAGCGAGGCGTAATAGCGCGCGCCGGGCCGGATCGTCGGATAGAGCCTCGGCACCGTCTCCAGATTGTGATTGTAGACATCGGGCCGCGCCGCGACGATCGCCTCGATCGCCGCCTCATGCTTGTTGCGGAAATCGGGGGTCAGTATCTCGATGGTCGTGTTCGGCGTTGCCCTGCGCAAAGCCTCGATCACCTTGACGAACTGCGACGCGCCACCGTCGGGAAGGTCGTCGCGGTCGACCGAGGTTACGACGATATGCTCCAGGCCCAGCTTGGCGGCGGCGATCGCGACATGCTCCGGCTCCAGCGGGTCGACGCTGCGCGGCATGCCGGTCTTGACGTTGCAGAAGGCGCAGGCCCTGGTGCAGGTATCGCCCAGGATCATCACCGTGGCGTGCTTCTTGGTCCAGCATTCGCCAATGTTCGGGCAGGCCGCTTCCTCGCAAACCGTTGCCAGGTTGAGCTCGCGCATCAGCTTGCGCGTTTCGTTGTATCCCTCGCTGACCGGCGCCTTGACGCGGATCCAGTCGGGCTTGCGCTGTCTTGGCTGGCCCGAGGGCGAAGCTTGGAGCGGTGCGTTCATGCGGGGCCAGATAGCGATTTGGGCCCCGACTTGCCACCCCTGCCCCGTCCGATTAACCGGCGAGGCGAGCAAGGGAGTGAACATGCGGGGCTTTGGCAACCTTATCGATGGATATCGGCGGTTCCGTACCAAGCAGTCCGCCGCCGCCCGGGTCCAGTGGGAGCAGCTTGCCGAAGGCCAGTCGCCCCGCGCCGTCATCATCGCCTGTTGCGACAGTCGTGCAGATCCGGCGACTATCTTCGATACCGACCCGGGCGAGATCTTCGTCGTCCGCAACGTTGCCAACCTCGTCCCGCCGTTTGAGGCGAACGGCGGGCGCCACGGCGTCTCGGCAGCGCTGGAGTTCGCGGTGACCCAGCTCAATGTGCCCGAGATTGTCGTCATGGGGCATGAGCGATGCGGTGGCATCTCTGCGGCCCTCACCGGCAAGTTTCACGATGCGCCGGCTGGCAAAGGCGGCTTCGTCCATCGGTGGATGAGCCAGATCGATGAACCGGCCAGCGAAATCGCGCAGGAACATGGCACCGGCGACGATGCCCAGCGGATGCTGGAGGAAGTGGCGATCCGGCAGAGCATGGCAAACCTCAGGAGCTTCCCCTTCGTCGCCGAACGCGAGAAGAGGCGCAGCCTGGTCGTGCTGGGCTGCCATTTTTCCATCCGGGATGGAGAATTATGGGTGCTCGACGAGGCGGAAGATCGCTTCCGCCCCGTCTAAAGAATTCACGCTAAATTACTAGCAACGAACATTATAATCATAAACTGGGTTGCCGTGCTGGTCGACGTAATAGCAATAGCCGCGGGTGTCGCGATAGTATTGCTTGTTGTTGATGATCGCGCCGGCGACGCCGCCCAGCACCGCGCCGACCAGTGCGCCCTCGACCGGGCTGATGCCGCCGATTACCGCGCCGCCGACTGCACCGGCGCCGGCGCCAACGGCCGCGCCCGTAATGGCGCCCCGCGCCTGCGGGTCATACGGACGCCCATATGGGTCGGTCGCGCACGCCGAAAGCGCCAAGCTTCCCACTGCAACCGACGCAAGAACAAACTGTTTCATAAAATCGCCCTCCGATACATAGCCCCTTGCGGGGATAATGACGTGCCAACGCCGATTTCGTTCCGATCCCGTTGCGGTATGAACGGCAGATAAACAGAGCGGAAGACTCGATGACTGACCGGAATGATTACGCCGAATCCGAGCTTAACATTGCCTTGCTGATCGATGCGGACAATGCCTCGCCCGACCATCTCGACGAGGTGCTGCTGGTGCTGGGCGAGCTGGGCACGATCAATATCCGGCGCGCCTACGGCAACTGGGCCAAGGCCAGCCTCAAGGGGTGGGGCCAGTTGACTGGCCTCCATTCGATCGTGCCAATGCAGCAATTCGATGTGGTGAAAGGCAAGAGTTCCACCGACATGCGAATGACGATCGACGCCATGGACCTGCTCTATCGCGGCCATGTCGACGGCTTCGGCATCATGTCGTCGGATTCGGACTTCCTGCCGCTGGCCCAGCGGATCCGCGAGGACGGCCTTCCCGTTTACGGCTTTGGCACGACCAAGACGCCGACCAGCTTCCAGCAGGCCTGCACCCGCTTCTTCGACGTTGCCGCCCTGGCAACGGACAAGGACGATTTGATCGAGGCACCTCCCGCGGCCAAGGGTCAGCGCGCCATCGACGCCGAGCTGTTGCAGGTTCTCGGCGCTGCTTTCAAAGCATCGAAGCGCGACGAGGAAGGCTATGCATCGCTGAGCGAGATGGGCCAGCGGGCAAAGGCGGTTTCCAGCTTTGCGGTGCGAAACTATGGCTTCACCCGCCTCAGCGAGCTGATCAAGGCGGTTCCCAACTTTGGCACCAAGGTCGGCGAAGACGGGCGCTTGATGGTGAAGCGGCTGCGCTAGCCTGTGGCCCGTCCAACACAGGCGGAAACTAGTTCCCGGGATCCTTGGAACCTTGCTGGCCAAACATGGTTCTTGTCGCCAATTGACCGGTCCTTGCTGCGAGACGATGGCACCCAACCGCGCGGAATCATATCTTGACGACGCCCTTGAAGCGCTGGCGCGGCACCGCGCGCAGCGCCAAGTCGCGCTGGACGCGATTCCGGCGCCGATCTACCTGACCGACCCCGATGGCCGGGTGACCTATTGGAACCGCGCCTGCGTGGACTTCGCCGGCCGGGAACCACAGCTTGGCAGGGACCGATGGTGCGTTACCTGGGAACTTCACACGCCCAACGACGATCCTTTGCCGCATGGCGACTGTCCGATGGCAGTTGCCATTCGTGAGAAGCGCCCTGTCCGCGGTGAAGTTGCCATCGCGATGCGACCGGATGGCAGCCGAAGGGCCTTCACCCCCTACCCCACGCCCCTGTTCGACGAAGAGGGGGAGCTGGTCGGCGCGATCAACATGCTGATCGATGTCACCAGGGAGCAGGCGGCGACCCTGCACGCCCAGTCCGCTCGCTGCCGCCGACTGGCAGAAGCGATCAGCGACCAATATGCCGCCCGGATCCTGCGCGACATGGCCGATGGCTATGCGCGCAACGCCGCAGCGCTTCGCCTGCAGTCCTGATCCTTCCGATTTGACAGTCCCCGATCCCGAAGGCAGCTTCCTGCCCGCCGGATAAAGGGGGAATCGCATGACCGAAGGCCGATATGCACCGCAAGCGCTGAGCCTGCTCAGGATCGTCGCGGCGCTGCTCTTCCTGCTGCACGGAAGCTCCAAGCTGTTCGGATTTCCGCCGTTCGGTAGGCCCTTGCCGGAGATCGGCACCTTGCTGTGGATCGGCGCGGTCCTGGAACTGGTGGGCGGCCTGGCGCTGCTGGTCGGATTCCTGTCGCGACCGGTGGCCTTCGTCCTCTCCGGCGAGATGGCGGTCGCCTATTGGATGTTCCACGCCCCGCAATCGACCTTCCCGTCGGTCAACATGGGCGAGGCGGCGATCCTGTTCTGCTTCATCTTCCTGCTGATTGCCGCCGCGGGTCCTGGTCCGTGGAGCCTGGACGACACGCGCAAGCGACGCCGCGAACAGCCGCTCCAGGTCTTCTACGACGACGCACCGTCAAACCAGGGTTAGGTCGACCGTGACCGTATCGCCGGCGACGATGCCGGCGTCGCACCGCACGCTGGCCTTAACTGGCAGGATGTAGCCCCCCGATTTCTGCGGAAAGACCGAGGTACGCCAGGCGACTCCGTTGACCTCTGCATCGACCTTGACCGAGCCAAACCCGCCGCGGTGGGCCAGGCTTTGGGCGCGGATTTCGTTCGATTGTTCCTCTGGCACCGTCAGGAAGTGCCAGCTTGCCTGTCCTCCACTCCACACCCAGAGGTCGCCGGTGACAGTGATCACCATGCTTCGTCATCCCGGCCTTGAGCCGGGACCCACCTGCCCTTGATGAGGCAATCAAATCCAAAGTCCTCGGCCAGGTCGCGCCATGTTGGATTGTCCCGCTCGATCATTTCAATCTTCCAGGCCCGGCGCCAGCGCTTGATCGATTTCTCGCGCCGGATCGCGCTTTCCATGTCGCCATGGACTTCGAACCAGACGAGACGTTTCACGCCATATTGAGACGTAAAACCGTCAGCGACCTCTTCCCGGTGCTGCCAGATACGATTGAGCAATTCCGACGTCACGCCAGTGTAAAGCGTTCCGTGGAAACCACTGGCCAGAATGTAGACGCACGGAATACGTTCCATGGCCGGAATGAAAGTGAAGGTAGGTCCCGGGTCAAGCCCGGGATGACGGAATTGCGATTACTCAGGCGCTACTTTTCTTCCCGACATCGTATCCGGGGATTTTCCGCCCCTGGGCGCTGGAGTCGATGAGGATGGCGAGGCGCTTGGCGCGAGTCTCGGGCCGCTTGGCGCTCGTCACCCAGTGGAGCACCACCTTGCGATAGCCGGGCGGGCGCTTTTCCCAATCGGCCCATGCGGCCTTGTGCGTGCGGAATTGCGCCTCGTCCTCGGCGCTGAGCGCGGCCAGCTCCCGCTCATAGGCGTAAAGGCCGCTCTTGGCCTTGTTTTCCTCATAGGCCCGCTCGCCCGCGGTAGTCATCAGCCCCCCGGCTTTCAGTGCCGCATAGCGCTCGACATTGACCTTGCTCCAGATGCTGCCCTTGCGGCGCGGGGTGAAGCGAATGGTGTAAGCGTCCTCGCCCAGCGATTTGCGTATGCCGTCGATCCAGCCGAAGCACAGCGCCTGGTCCCGCGCCTGCGGCCAGTCGATCGACGGCTTGCCGCTGCCCTTCTTCCAGAATCCGACCAGGAGTTCAGGCGCGGTTTGGTGGTTGGCCGCAAGCCAGTGGCGGAAGTCTGTCTCAGTGGAAAAATAAGTTGGCTTTGCAGTCATTTCTTATCTTTGACATTCGCAAGCCCGACCCATTGGCATTAGCTAGATGCTGTATTATAACTGTCATACAGTCAATGAGGCACGAAATGCTCAGTCGCATAATGTGGTTTGCGATCGCCGGCCTGGCCCTTGTGGCCGGCATCATGCTGCAAAACGGCGGCCGGATCTTCTCCTGGGCCGACGAGCATGTCGAAATTTCGGCAAAGACGGAGCGAGCGATCGCGGACAGCGTCGACCGTGCCGTTGAAGGCAGTTTCGACAAGATGACGATCATGAACTCGGACGGCGAGGAAATTGATGTCCCTCCCGAAACCAAGCGTGCGCTGGCCGAGGCAATTGGTCGCCTGGTAAAGGCCGAAACCACCTTGGCCATGCTTCGCGTGCGGGAAGGCAGCGCTGACGAACGCAAGGCGGCCGAAGAGAGCCGGACGCAGGCCCGCGCCGACGTCGACCGGCTGAAAGCTGAGATCAAACGGCAGGACCAGACGGCGGTGGTCGACAGCGAAGCGATCACCGAGCAAGTTCAGCGTGAAATCCGAGAGGATATTCGCGCCGAGATCCGCGAAGCGGTCAGTAATTGAGTGTAAAGCGGCGTGCCCTCACGGGAGTAAATCCCGTGACGTCGATTGGGCTCGGCGCCGCCTAGCGCGTCAGTTTCCGATACGTCGTCCGGTGCGGCCTGGTGGCTTCTTCTCCCAGGCGGCGGATCTTGTCTTCCTCATAGGCTTCGAAATTGCCTTCGAACCATTCGACGTGGCTGTCGCCCTCGAACGCCAGGATGTGCGTCGCCAGACGATCGAGGAAGAAGCGGTCGTGGCTGATGATCACGGCGCAGCCGGCGAAATTCTCGAT
>DASTOV010000192.1:0-7163 GCA_035720125.1 Sphingomicrobium sp.
CTTGGTCAAAGTGGTGACCAGCGTGCGATAGCCCCGCCTCGCGGTTTCCTTGGCCTCGTGGACGAGATCGTCGACCTGGTCTTCGACCGGCTTGATCTCGACGGGCGGGTCGATGAGGCCGGTCGGGCGGATCACCTGCTCCGAAAAGACGCCTCCGGTCTCGTTCATTTCCCACGGCCCCGGCGTCGCCGACACGAACACCGATTGCGGGCGCATCGCGTCCCATTCGTTGAAGCGCAGCGGCCGGTTGTCGATGCAGCTCGGCAGGCGAAAGCCATATTCGGCGAGCGTGATCTTCCGCCGATGGTCGCCACGCGCCATCGCCCCGATCTGCGGCACCGTCTGGTGGCTCTCGTCGACGAACAGCAGCGCATTGTCGGGCAGATATTCGAACAGGGTCGGCGGCGGCTCGCCCGGCAGCCGGCCGGTGAGGAAGCGACTGTAATTCTCGATCCCCGCGCAGCTCCCCGTCGCGGCGATCATCTCCAGGTCGAAATTGGTCCGCTGCTCGAGCCGTTGCGCCTCCAGCAACCGCCCTTCGGCCTGCAGTTCCTTGAGCCGCTCGGCCAGCTCATGGCGGATCGCCTCCATCGCCTGCTTCAGGGTCGGGCCCGGCGTCACATAGTGCGAATTGGCATAGACGCGGATGGTGTCGAGCGCCGCCGACTTCTTGCCGGTCAGCGGGTCGAACTCCGTGATTTCCTCAATCTCGTCGCCGAAGAAGCTGATCCGCCAGGCGCTGTCCTCATAGTGCGACGGGAAGATTTCCAGGCTGTCGCCCCGCACCCGGAAATTGCCACGAGCGAAGGCCTGGTCGTTGCGCCGGTACTGCAGCGCGACCAGCTTGCGGATCACCTCGCGCTGGTCGACTGCCTCGCCCTTCTTCAAGTCGAACACCATCGCCGAATAGGTTTCGACCGAGCCGATGCCGTAGAGGCAGGAAACCGAGGCGACGATGATCACGTCGTCGCGCTCCAGGAGCGACCGCGTCGCCGAGTGGCGCATGCGGTCGATCGCCTCGTTCACGCTCGATTCTTTCTCGATATAGGTGTCGGTGCGCGGGACATAGGCTTCCGGCTGGTAATAGTCGTAGTAGCTGACGAAATATTCGACCGCATTGTCGGGGAAGAAATATTTGAACTCCCCGTAGAGCTGGGCGGCGAGGATCTTGTTCGGCGCCAGCACCAGCGCCGGGCGCTGCGTCGCCTCGATCACCTGCGCCATGGTGTAGGTCTTGCCCGAGCCGGTGACGCCCAGCAGCACCTGGCTGACCTCGCCATTGTCGCGGATGCCCTCGACCAGTTCCCTGATCGCGGTCGGCTGGTCACCCGCAGGTTCATAGTCCGACTTAAGCACGAACCGCTTGCCGCCCTCGGCCTTGTCGGGCCGCGCCGGACGGTGCGGTACGAAGCTCTCGCCGGTCTCCGGCTCGACCAGCGAGGTGCGGATCTGAATCGCCATGGCCGCACATATGGGGGCGGGCAGCGCAGTGGGCAAATGGGGCTGACGCCGTTCCGGCCGCCCTAATTTTCAATCGAGCATTAATCCATGTAATAGCTGGACCGCCGGATCTGCTTTGGGGGGGACAGCAGCATGCGCCATGTGCTCACAATCCTGGCCATGATCTTCCTGTTGGCGGCCACGCCAATATTATTGCCGGGCTGCGCCCAAATTGAGGGCGCGGGTTCGCCGCCGCCACCGCCTCCCCCACCACCACCACCACCGCCGCCACCGCCTCCACCGACGATGACCTGTCCGGACGGCGGTGTGATACTGGCGACCGAAGCTTGCCCGACGCGGCCGCCGCCACCTCCTCCACCGGAGCCTGGTTCAACGGAACCACCCACGGCGAATGGGCAAGGGGGCGATCGAGGAACGACGGACTCGCCATCCCGGCCTCGTCCGGGGCAGTCGCGTCCGCCGGCCAATTCCGATGAAACAGCGGTGGAGCTGTCCGACGATGATATCGCCACCGCCGCCGGCCCGCTGGACCCGCAGCAGCAGCCACAGCCGGGCGATGCCGAAATCCTCAAGGGCCGGGGCGGCTTCGTCGAGCCCGGCGACATGAACGTCGGCCTGTGGTACCCGCTGCAGTTCGTCGTCGGCCCGACCGAAGAGGCGCTGTCCGACGAGGCCGGGGGCCAGGCGCTGGTGCCTTCGCAGGCCGTCTATGTCGGCCCGATGATGCGGGTCACCCTGCTTGCGAACCGCAATTTCGATATCGAGGCACAGACGTCGGCCCTGGTAAGGCCGGGAGCCGACAATTCCGCATCCTGGCTATGGAATGTCAGTCCCAAGCGCGACGGGACACATAGCCTCCAGGCGCAGGTCGAGGTGCTGCAGCTGGTGGACGGCAAATATGTCCCGGTCGAATCGAAGACGCGCAACGTGTCGGTCAGGGTCAGGGTCGGGACGTGGCAGGGATTCATGAACGCGCTGCAAAATGCGGCGTCGCTCGGCGACGTGCTGACCACCCTGTTCAATAGCTGGGGGCGGACGCTCGCGGCGCTCGCCGCGCTGATCGGCGCGATCTTCGGGGTGCCACTGGCCATACGCGAAGGGAGGAAGCGCCTTCGCGGCAAGGAGTAAGGGCTGAGCGGTCCCTGATTGGGTCGATTTCCGTGCCGTCGGCACTTCGCGGCCGCGGCTGTCGAACTCTGCCGGTGAAGCCGCAGCAACGGTCGAAGGCCATATCAGCCCTGCATCTCAACCATCGTCCGCCATTGGCCGAGCACTTCAATCACACGGCAGTTCGCCCGGGTCCGCACACGACTGGAATTCGAGCAGGTCGCCCGGCTGGCAGGCGAGCGCGGTGCAGATTGCCTCGAGCGTGGAAAAGCGGATCGCCCGCGCCTTCCCGGTCTTGAGGATCGACAGGTTAGCGAGCGTGATGTCGATCCGTTCGGCGAGCTCGGTCAGCGTCATCCGCCGCTGGTGCAGCAGCTCGTCGAGCCTGACGACGATCGCCACCTAAATGGTCCCTTCCAGGTCCTCACGCATCAGCGTGCCTTCGGCGAACACCCGGGCAAGGATGAAGGCCATGAGGACGGCCAGCCAACCCATGGGCGAAAAGCCGGCGTCGAGGTTGAACGGGTGTTCGAGCGTCGAGATCGCCTTGCCGATCCCGCCGATCGTCATGCTGATCAGCTGCAGGGCAAGCAATATCCAGGCGATGGCGTTAAGGCGGTAGGCATTGGCAGCGACAAACGGGTCGCCCAACTTGACCGTCTCGACGATCGCCAGCAGCCGCTTGAACATCGCGTGGTTGAGCGGGATGGCGGCAATGCCGAGCGCCGCAACCATGCGCATGGCAGCCATTACCGTCCGCGCGTCGGGATAGCCTGAGACGCCAAGCGCTTTCATTGTCCATTGTTCGTTGAAGAAGGTGTAGGCCAGCAGGGCCAGAATGCAGGCGCCCAGGATCCAGTTAAGGACGATCAGGATGCGCAGGAAAACATAGGCGATGGGCAGCGCGGAAGATTGGGCCATTCCAGGGACTCCCGAATCATTTATCGATAAACGATAACCTCGTTATCGATTTTCGGCAAGTCGCTTTTTGCGCGGCCGCAATGGTACAAGCCCGGGATGACGGACCCGGTTGGACCCATATGCTGGCTTTGTTCGCGGCCGCTCGGGACGCGGGTCGAATGGCACCATCCAGTGCCCAAGAGCCGCGGCGGCCGCGAGAAACAGCCCATCCATCCCATCTGCCACCGCAACCTGCATGCCCGCTTTTCCAATGCCGAGCTGCAGCGGATCGGCGACGATCCTTCGAGGCTCCGCCTCGATCCGGACATCGCGCGCTTTCTCGACTGGATCGGCGGCAAGGATCCGGATTTCCACGCGCCCACCTTCAGCAGGCGGTAACGGCGTGACTTGCGCCAACGTATTATCGGGGCCTATTCGGCCATTAACCTCGATTAAATTGAGTGCTAGTTTCCCGCCGCGACCAGCAATGAGGGGGCAGCATCATGGCGACGGTAGCGGAACCGATTGGCAAACGGGTCAGGCAGCAGGACCTGCTGTCGGGTACGCCGCGCGCCCATTCGATCGACCGATGGATCTTTGTGTTCACCGCGGCGAGCTTCATCGTCATCGTGCTGGCAGGGTTCATCCCCAGCTCGCTGGAAAAGATCGCGGCGGTCCGGGCCGGGGCAAGGCCGCCCTTCCCGCTGATCATGCACATGCATGCCGCGTTGATGGGCTCTTTCCTGCTGCTGCTGCTGATGCAGACGTGGCTGATGGCGACGGGACGAGCCCGCTATCATATGCGGTTGGGCGTCCTGGCGATTCTGCTCGCCCCGGCGATCGTCATCGTCGGCTTCATGCTCGCCGTCGGCAATTACCAGGCGGTGGCCAATCTCTCCCAGAACGCCGCTCCCGAGTTGCGGCCGCGATTCCAGGAGCTGGTGCCGCTGCTCGACAATATCCTGCTCCTGCAGACAAGGGTGGGGATCCTCTTCCCGATCCTGCTCTTCATCGGGCTGCGCGCGCGAGGACGGGATGCCGGCCTGCACAAGCGCATGATGATCCTGGCGCCGGCGATGGCGCTGCCTGCCGGGATCGATCGCATTCCCTGGCTGCCGACGTCCCTGCCGGGAAGCCCGGTGGCGCCCGATCTTTATACATTGCTCGCCATCTCGCCGATGTTCGTCTGGGACGTGGTGCGCAACCGCTATGTGCACAGGGCCTATTGGATCTGGCTTGGCCTGTTCCTGCCATTTGCCGTGGTTGTCCATGGCCTGTGGGACACGGGCTGGTGGCATGCGACCGCGCGCCAGCTGATGGGCGTGTAGCCGAGGTCATTGCATTGCCCGACGGGTGACATATGGTGGCGCCAGGCTTCG
Organism: Sphingomicrobium sp.; assembly: GCA_035720125.1. GTDB lineage: Bacteria > Pseudomonadota > Alphaproteobacteria > Sphingomonadales > Sphingomonadaceae > Sphingomicrobium. Next base: position 4,848 of record DASTOV010000192.1, read on the forward strand.
CGCCCTTCGGCGCTGCTGAATGGGGGATGCCATGAAGCGCTTCGCTCTCGCCCTGCCGCTGATCGCGCTGGCGGCCTGCAATTCCGAACCCGAGGTCAGGATGGAGAATGCCTCCACCGAAGAGGTGGCGCGCGAGATGAGCAAGGCCGGCGGCAACGACGCATTCATCAATCCCGGCAAATGGGAGCAGACCGTCACCCTGATCGACATCGAGGCGCCCGGCATGCCACCGGAAGCCAAGTCGATGATGAGCAGGGCAATGGGCGAGGCGCAGGTCCATGAAGTGTGCCTCACCGCCGAGCAGGCGAAGAGCCCCAGGGAGGATTTCTTCACCGGTGCCGACCAGAATTGCCGCTACGAGCATTTCAACTGGGGCGACGGCAAGATCGACCTCAAATTGAACTGCAAGCACCCGAATGCGACGCAGACGATGGTGCTGGTCGGCAATTATGAACCGGACAGCTACACCATGACCATGACGGCGACCAATGTCGGCGGCGGGCCGGAAGAGCAGATGGTGATGAAGATGAAGGTCGACGCCCGGCGCACCGGGCCCTGCGACGGCAAGGAGAATGTGCAAATCGGCAATTGATGCCGGCACGCAAGGGGGGAGAGGAAGAAATGGGGATGTCGAAACTGCTTTGCATGTCGGGGCTGGCATTGGCGCTGGCGGCATGCGGCGGCGAAAAGAAGGAAGAGGCGGTTGCGGAGGCCGCACCTGCCAAGCTTTCCGCAGGCCTCTATGAGGTGAGCGCCCAAGTGACCGAGCTGGCCTCGACGGACAACACGACGCCGGCGACCAAGCTGAAGCAGGGCGAAACGCAGGTCACCAAGGCCTGTGTCAGCGATACCGGAGAGCCCGCGCCCGAGCTGCTGGCCGAAGCAGGCGACAAGTGCGAGATCAAGAACAGCTATATCCGCAACGGCCGGATGAGCGCGCAGATGAGTTGTACCCGCGAGGGTCATCTGGGCTATGTCATGCCGGCCATGATGGGCAGCTATTCCGCCGAGGGCTTCGAAGGCGAGATCAACACGCTGACCTATTTCAATGCCGACGGCGATTATCGCCTGACCCGCAAGATCACCGCGAAGCGGGTTGGCGAATGTCCGGCGGAAGGGGCGGAACAGGCCCCGTCCTGATCGTCTCAACGGCGGTTGCCAAATCGATTGTTCGCGTTATGTTCCCTTGCGCCACCAGCACGGGAGACTCGCAATGATCGGCTATGTGACCCTGGGCAGCGACGATATGCCGCGCGCCCGCGCCTTTTATGACGAGCTGTTTGGAACATTGGGCGCAAAACGGATCATGGAGTTTGGCGACGAGGCCGGCGGCTTCACCATGTGGGGCACGGGCTTCGACAAGCCGGGCGTTGCGGTCACCAATCCTTTCAACAAGCAGCCGGCCGTCGCGGGCAATGGCAATATGACCGCCATCGCCTGCGGTTCGCGCGGCAATGTCGACAAACTCTATGCCAAGGCGATGGAACTGGGCGGAACCTGCGAAGGCCCGCCGGGGTTGCGCAGCGACGAAGGCCCGGAGGCCTTTTACGGCGCCTATTTCCGCGACCTGGACGGCAACAAGCTCGCCGCGTTCAGCATCGGGCCAGCCAGCTAATAGCGGAAGGGCCGGTTGCCCCAGTCGACGAAGTCGAAGCTGAATACAGCGATGCCGTCATGGCCCAGCGGGTAGATGCCGGTGCCGAATATTTCGCGATAGCCGCCGGTGCCGACGGAAAAGCCGAGCTCGCCATGGATCGGGGGAGCAAGGGCCGGCTCGGTGTCGTCGGCCGTTCCTTCCGCGGGAGGAGGTGGAACCTGGCGGCTTTCCGCTGCCGACCGCCTTGCTTCGACCTCGGCAAGCACCGCTTCGACCTGCTCGGGAGTGAGGCGGCGCTCATCGGTTGGGGATGCGGCGGCGGGCGAATCCTGCGCAAAGGCCGGTGCCGGGCAGAGGAGCGCGGCAATAGCCATCACGCCGTTCGCTAGCCTCATCGCCGACTCCCTTTTCGTTTCGGCAATCTATCGGTCCATGGCGATGACGATTTGCTGAACGAACGCAAGGATTTCATTCCGCCTCGATGCGTTGGCGCGCGTCCAGGAAAGTCGCTGTCGACCTCATGCGTAGCGGCATCTCGGCGCATATGCAGGAGCAACTTGAAAGGTCGCCAGTGAGACAAGCCAGCAAGCAGGGTCGCCCCTTGACCAGAGGCCGGTTGGACGATCCGCAAGTAGAGCCGGAGTCCTGCCGGTGAGCGGTCCTCAAATGTTCGTGACTCTGCTGCCACAGCGCCCCTCGGGACCCGCATAAATTTTCAC
>DASTOV010000193.1:0-7514 GCA_035720125.1 Sphingomicrobium sp.
TAAGGAAGATTTTTCCGCCTCGCGGCGTTTTCAGACCGCGCGAATTGGCATTATGAGGGCCGCCAATGCGCATTCACCCCCTGATTACCGATTCCGAGTCCCTCGAAGATCTGTGCGAGCGCTTCGCCCGCTCGCCGTTCGTCGCCGTGGACACCGAGTTCATGCGCGAGAATACCTATTGGCCGGACCTTTGCCTGTTCCAGATCGCCACCCCGGAGGAAGCCGCGGCGATCGACCCGAAGGCCGAGGGCATCGATCTCGCGCCCTTGCTCAACCTGCTCGTCAACAACGAGCATGTGCTCAAGGTCTTCCACGCCGGCGGCCAGGATATCGAGATCGTCTTCAACCTCACCGGCGGGACGCCCCATCCCCTGTTCGACACCCAGATCGCGGCGATGGCCCTGGGGCTCGGTGAGCAGGTCGGCTATTCGAACCTTATCGAATCGATGCTCGGGCACAGCATCGACAAGGGTGCGCGCTTCACCGACTGGAGCCGCCGTCCGCTCGACAAGCGGCAGATCGACTATGCGATCGCCGACGTCACCCACCTCGCCGAAATCTTCCCGCGCCTCGTCAAGAAGCTGATGAAGACGGAACGTGGCCAATGGCTCGACGAGGAAATGGAGCGGCTGGCCGATCCTTCGAGTTTCGCATTCGAGCCGGTGGACGCGTGGAAGCGGCTGAAGCTGCCCAGCCGCAACCCGGTAATTCTCGGGCGGCTGAGGGCGCTCGCCGGCTGGCGCGAAACCGAGGCCCGGGCCAAGAACCTCCCTCGCGGAAGGATCGTCAAGGACGATACGCTGAACGAACTCGCCAGCCATCCGCCAAGGTCCCAGGATGACCTGGCCAAGGTGCGCGGGCTTTCGTCAGGATGGAGGGGCAATGACATCGGGGCGCGGCTGATGGCGGCCCTGGCACAGGCGACGCCGATCGAAGGCGATGAATTGCCGAAGCGCGAACCGAGCCGGCCGGGCCTGACCAAAGATGCGGCCCTGGTCAGCGACCTGTTGAAGCTGCTTTTGAAGATTCGCGCCAAGGAGGCTGGCGTCGCTGCCAAGCTTATCGCGCGTTCCGACGAGCTGGAAGCGCTTGCCGCCGGCGTCCGCAACGGTCTCAACATCCTCGACGGCTGGCGGTTCGACGAGTTTGGACGCGACGCCCTGGACCTTGTCGAAGGGCGGCTCGCATTCGCGACCGAGAATGGGAAGCTGAAAATGAGCCGCATCGATTCGGGAACCGAACAGGCGGGCTAGCGCTTCATTCCTCCAAATCCCCTGGAGAAATTACATGCGTTCATTGATTCTCGTCCTTGCGGCCTTGCCGGTCGCGGCCTGCACCATCGCCGAATCCCGGCCGGTCGACGGCCTGCCGGAGGGCAGCTGCCGAAACGAGCCCCTGGACCAGTTCATCGGCCAGCCGGCCAGTGCGGAGCTGGGCTCCCGGATGCTTGCTGCGTCGGGAGCGAAAATTCTCAGATGGGTTCCCAAGGGCGGCGTCATCACGATGGATTTCAGCCCCAATCGCCTCACCGTTCAGCTCGACGAGGCCAACCGGGTGCAGACGGCGCGCTGCGGCTAGGTGAATTTCACCTCGGGCCGGTGGTCCAGCGCCCTTCCCAGTTGAACGAGCCGGCGTTCGACCGCCTCGGAATATAGCGCGCGATATTTCTCGGGGATCGAAAGGATTACCCGGCCTGCTCCCAACGAGATTTCCGTCTTGCGCAGCAGGGCCTCGGTGCCGCCGCTGAGGCGCTGCGCCAGCCGCAGCGCCCGGCCCCAGCAAATGACCCGCTCCACCTCCCCGGGCTTGAGAAGCGTGGCCAGCTTGGGGTTGAACCCGGCGTCCCCGCCGAAGGCGCTGCACAGCGCACGGCCCAGCACGGCCCGCCCGCGCGCATTGATCCCGACCCAATTGCCGTGAACCGCCATGTCCACCGCGCGCTCGGAGCGAAAATCCGGATGCGCGTTCCAGGCGATGTCGCCAAGCAGGCAGGCCGCCAGCCGCAGGCGCTCCATCTGCGGAGTTTCGTCCGGGAAGAGCGGGTCCATCCAGAGGTTGAGCATAGTCCCGTGGTCGCCAAAGCGGCCTAGGCGCTCGCCGACCTCAAGCGCGGCCGCCAGCAGCGGATCCTCCCGCTGCGTATCGGGGTCGAGGTCGCGATAGAGCAGCCCCTCGCGAAGCCCGAAGGCCGACACATAGATTTTTCGCGGGCCGAACAGCTGGATCATCGCATCCAACAGCGTCACCACAGCCGGCAGTGTCGGGATGCGCGGTCCGGAAATCTGGGTAAGCGCCTTCAATTGTTCCGCGCTCATGCTGTCCAGGGCAGCGCGGATGTCGGGCAGCCGTTCCGGCGCGATCCGATGATTGTGCACGATCGGCAGCGGATGCCCCATGACCTTCAGATCCAGCAGGGCAACCGCGCGGAACGATCCACCGACGAGATAAAGGTTCTTGCCGTGAACCGCTTCGTTGAGCCGGGTTGATTTCGTGCCTTGGCGGAAGATCCGCTCGATTTCGCCTTTGTCTGGCCGCGCCCCCAGCCGAAGGACGCCAAGCGGCAGTGTCGCCGCTTCACCCACCGCGCCCCCTGCAACGCCGATCAGCTCCAGGCTGCCGCCTCCCAGGTCGGCCACGATTCCATTGGCCGGGGGAATGGCGGAAATGACGCCAAGGCCGGCCAGTTCCGCCTCCTCGTCGCCGCTGATCAGGCGCGGCTTCAAGCCAAGGTCGGCGATCTGCTTCAGGAACGCCTTGCCGTTGCTCGCATCGCGAACCGCGGCGGTCGCGACCGTGTGCAGCCGCTTCAGGCCCATTTCCTTTCCCAGCTGGCGAAAACGGGCCAGCGCGCGCAGGGTCAGGTCCATGGCCTGCGGGTCCAGTTTCCCGTTGCGGGCGACGCTGCGGCCGAGCGCGGCCATCACCTTTTCGTTGAACAGGACCGACGGAACCCGCTCCGCGCCGCCATAGGCGACGAAGCGAACGCTGTTTGAGCCGATATCGATGATCCCGACCGGGCCGAAGCGTTTGACCGCCACAGCTAGCCTCGCTGCGTCAGTCTGAGCTTTGGAACCGCCTTGCCAGCGAGGGCCTGGCCCCTACCGGACAGCGACGGGTTGGTCATGAAATAGCGGTGCAGGTTGAAATGCCGCTTGCCGGGCTTCATGCGCGTGTAGCTGCCGTCCGGATTGAGCACCCAGCTTTGCTCATTGTCGATCAGGTTCGCGATCATGATCTGGTCGAGGACCTGTGCGTGCACGGTCGGGTTTTCGACCGGCATCATATATTCGACCCGGCGGTCGAAGTTGCGCGGCATCCAGTCGGCGGAGCTGATATAGACCTTGGCCTTGCGATGCGGCAGCCGGGCGCCATTGGCGAAGACGAAGACCCGGCTGTGTTCGAGAAAGCGCCCGACAATCGATTTCACCCGGATGTTCGACGACATGCCCGGAACGCCCGGCCTCAGGCAGCAGACGCCGCGGACGCTGAGTTCGATCGAAACCCCTGCCTCGCTCGCCTGGTACAGCTTTTCGATCACTTGGCTGTCGACCAGGCTGTTCATCTTCGCCCAGATGGCGGAAGGCTTGCCCTGCTTGGCATTGGCGATTTCCGCGTCGATCAGCGACAGGATCTTGTCGCGAAGCCCGACCGGGCTCAGCGTCAGCAGCTCCAGGTTCTTCGGCTGGACATATCCGGTGGTCAGGTTGAACAGCTTGGCCGCGTCGCGTGCCGCCCGGCGGGACGCGGTGAAATAGCTGAGGTCGGTGTAGATCTTGGCCGTGGTCGGGTGATAATTGCCCGTGCCGAAATGGCAGTAGGTGCGCATGATGCTGCCTTCCCGGCGGATGACCATCGACACCTTGGCATGGGTCTTCCACTCGACGAAGCCATAGATCACCTGCACGCCGGCGCGTTCCAGCCTGCTTGCCCAAAGCAGGTTCTGCTCCTCGTCGAACCGCGCCTTCAGCTCGACGACCGCGGTGACCGACTTGCCGGCCTCCGCCGCAGCCACCAGCGCATCGATGATCGCCGACTGCTTGCCGGCACGGTACAGCGTCTGCTTGATGGCCACGACGTCGGGATCCTCTGCCGCCTGCCGCAGGAAGGCGACCACCACGTCGAAGCTTTCATATGGGTGATGAACGATGAAGTCCTTGGCGCGGATCGCCGCGAAACAATCCCCGTCATGCTCCACGATCCGCTCCGGAAAGCGCGGCGTATAGGGTGGAAACTTAAGGTCGGGCCGGTCGGCGTCGACCAGCTGGCCCAGGTCGGCGATCCCGATGAAGCCCGCGCTTTCGGCGACCAGCGCCCGATCCGCTGCCAGGCCCTCGCGGACCATCTTCTCCAGCTCGGGCGGCGTGTCGGCGGCGAATTCCAGGCGGATGACCCGGCCGCGGCGGCGTCGCTTGATGGCGCTGCGGAAATAACGGACCAGGTCCTCCGCATCTTCCTCCACCTCGATGTCGCTGTCGCGGATCAGGCGGAACGCGCCGGCGCCGACCTTGCTGAACCCGGGGAACAGCTGGTCGAAGTGCACTTGAATGGCGCTTTCGATGGCGATGAAGCGCAGCGCTGCTCCCGGCAGCCGGATGAAGCGCGGCAATGTGCCCGGGATCATCAGAATCTCGACGACGGGTTCCTGCGCCTTGCCTCGCCTCAAGTCGAAGATCAGGCTGAAGCCGCCGTTGGGGATGAACGGGAACGGGTGGGAGGGGTCTATCGCCTGCGGCGTCAGGACCGGCAGGATCTGTTCCCGGAAATGGTCGGCCAGCCATTGGCGCTCGCCGGTCGTCAGATCCTCCTCGCCGAGCACTTCCAGGCTCTCGTCGGCCAGGGCCTGGCGCAGGATGATCCACTCGGCCTGCTGGGCCACCACCAGCGAATCCGCCTCTTCGGCGATCGCCTCCAGCTGCTGCGTCGCGGTCATTCCGTCGGCGCTCAAATCGTCGATGCCCTGCAGCTGGTAGCCCTTGAGTCCCGCCACGCGCACCATGAAGAACTCGTCCAGGTTGGTGCCGGAAATGGAAAGGAAGCGTAGCCTCTCCAGCAGCGGATGGGCCGCGCTGGTGGCTTCTTCCAGCACCCTCCGGTTGAACGCCAGCCAGCTCAGCTCGCGGTTGAATAGCCGCGCCGGGGCCTTGGTCAGGTCGGGTCGAACGTTCAAGCGGCGCCTCTCGCATCAATGATCCCGCCCTCGCCCAGCGCCCGCCGGATCGTCGGCAGGGTCAGCCGAGAGCGCTCGGCGATCGCGAAGCGGTCGATTGCCTCGACCACCCGCTCCGCCATCCAGTAGCTGCGCTCGACCCTATCGCCGATATATTTCAGCGCGTCGTCCGGGATATGCACTCCTCGATCCGCGAACAGCAGCTGGATGATCGCCCGGAACAAAGCATCGTCCGGCTGCTCGATGCGGGCAATCGGGGTAATTGCCAGTCTGGTTCGAAGATCGGGAAGCGAAACCTGCCAGGCCGGCGGGACTTCGTCGACGATCATCACCAGCGGCTTGCCGCTGTCCTGGGCGGCATTCCAGGCGTGGAACAGCTCTTCTTCGTCGTGCCGCTCGGCATTCTCGAACAATCGCCCTCCGACGCGGGCCACGAACGCGCGGGCGAGGAGCGAACGACCCGATCGCCTCGGGCCGGTCAGAATGCTGGCCTTGACCGGCCACATGCTCCAGTTCCGGAAATGGTCGAACGCCGCCCGGTTGGCTTCGGAAATGATCAGGCGGCTCTCGTCCTGTGCCTGCGGCCAATCGAGCGGTAGCGCGATCTGGTCCACGCCGGCCCTCATTGCGTTGGCTGGCCCGGCGGCGGCGTCGCGATCGGCGGTGCCGCGCCACGCGTCACATAGAGCACTCCGCCCCGGTTGGTGACGGCCCAGCCGCGCGAGGACAATGCCAGGCCAAGCGCCGCGGCATCGCCGCGATAGTTGACCGAAAGATTGGCGTTCCCGTTGGGCAACGGAGCCTGGGTGACCCAGATCACCCCGGCCAGCCCGCGAATCTGCGCCACCGATTGGGCCACGGCGTCGGCATCGCCGCGCTCGATGACCAGCACCTGGACGACCGTCGGCTGGACCATGACCGGCGCCACCACTTCCTCTTCCACCAGTTCCTCGATTGGCGGCGGGGGCTGGATGATAAGGTCGGGATCGCCCCTGACGATGCCGGCGGCATGCGCCTGGACGAACAGCTCGTCCATCCGCTGCACGCCCTCGGACAGCATCCGCGGCAGGTCGTTGCTGTTGCGGGCGATCAGCTCGAAGCTGCCGAGGATCTTCCCGTCCGGCCCGAACCGGCCGATGAACTGCGCCTTGGACGGCCCGCCCGGATAGAGCCGGTCGACCCTGACTTCGGCGACCAGGATGTTGGCCGCGCCATAAAGGTCGAGGATGTTGCGCCACCAGCCGCGGCCGGGGCGCCTCGTCTGCGCGGCGTTGACCAGCAGCGGATCGACGCCGAGTCCGCTGACGCGGACATAGTCGATCGGACTGTTCGACGTGCGGAACTGCGCCCAGGCGCGTTGCCAGCCATTGCGCAACTCGACGCTGGTTGCCGTCCCGCCGGAGATCATGACCGGGATCAGCAGCATCGGCGCGGACCGGCGAACTTCGCCCGCCACGCCCAGCAGTTCGCCGGCCCGGGCGCGGTCGAACAGCACGCCCAGCGTCGCGATGTAGCGATTGGGTCCGATCTGCTCCTGCTCGACGACGATCGAGCTGACGAGTCCGTCGAGGGTCGAATCCGACAGTCTCGGAGCCTGGCTCACCGGCCGCTTGTTCATCTTTGCCCACAGCGCCCTGAAGCCTTCACGCTGGGCGATGCGCCAGCCGGCGAACCGCGCGCTATCGGCGTCCTTGCCGCCGACATCGACCCTGATACCGGTGATCTCCAGCGTGCCGGAGCTGTCGATCGGCAGGATTCCGCGCTCGCCGCTTTCCATTTGCGCGATCAGCACCCCGCCCAATCCGGCAAGGGCAAGGAACAGGGCGGACAGGAAAACGGCAGGCCGGCGAAACAGCATCAGGGGGCTTTTGGCGACAATGGCGTGGAATTCCAAGCGCGATATGGCTAGTCGGCCGACCCATGAGTAACGAAACGCCGCAAAAGCCGCTGACCTATGCCGACGCGGGGGTATCGATTGCCGCCGGCAATGCACTGGTGAAGGCCATCGCGCCGCTCGCCAGGTCGACTGCCCGCGCCGGCGCCAATGCCGAGCTGGGCGGATTCGGCGGCTTCTTCGACCTGAAGGCCGCGGGCTATGACGATCCGCTGCTGGTCGCCGCCAATGACGGGGTCGGGACCAAGCTCAAGCTCGCGATCGAGACCGGCCAGCATGACGGCGTCGGCATCGATCTCGTCGCAATGTGCGCCAACGACCTCATCGTCCAGGGCGCCGAGCCGCTCTTCTTCCTCGACTATTTCGCCACGGGTCGGCTGGAGACCGGGATCGCCGAGCGGGTGATCGCCTCGATCGCCGAGGGCTGCCGGATCGCGGGCTGCGCGCTGATCG
>DASTOV010000194.1:0-3619 GCA_035720125.1 Sphingomicrobium sp.
AGCACGGAACTCGGGTCATCTATGTGCCGGGCAACCATGACGAGCTGTTCCGCGACTATGTCGGGCTCAATTTCGGTGGCATCGAGGTCGCGCAGCAATGCATTCACATGACTGCGGACGGCCGCAGCCTCCTGGTGCTGCACGGCGACGAGTTCGACGGGGTGGTGCTTTGCGCCAAGTGGCTCGCCCTGCTTGGCGACCAGGCCTACACGCTGCTGTTGAAGCTCAACGGCGTGATTAACCGGGTCCGCCGCATGCTGGGCAAGCCCTACTGGTCGCTGTCGGCGCTGCTCAAGAAACGCGTCAAGAACGCGGTCGAGTTCATTTCCAACTTCGAACAGGCGGTCGCCCATGCCGCCTATGAGCATGGCGCCGACGGGGTGGTGTGCGGCCACATCCACACCGCCGAGGTCCGGCAGATTGGCACGGTGACCTATTACAACGACGGCGACTGGGTCGAAAGCTGCACCGCCCTTGTCGAACATGCCGACGGCCGAATGGAAATCATCGACTGGGCGGAGCGCAAGCGCGACGAGGCCAAGGCGGTCCGCGACAAGGCGCAGGCGGCCAGGGAAGCAGCCGCGGCGTGAAGATCGCGCTGGTTACCGATGCGTGGGCGCCCCAGGTCAATGGGGTCGTGCGATCGATCGCGACAACGGTCGATCACCTGCGCGGGCGTGGGCACGGGGTCGAGGTTGTCCACCCCGGCCAGTTCCGGTCCTTGCCATGCCCGACCTATCCCGAAATCCGGCTGGCGCTGGGTTCGGCTGCAAGGGTTCGAGCCAGGCTCGCGGCGATGAAGCCCGATGCGATCCATATCGCCACCGAAGGGCCGATCGGCTGGGCAGCGCGCGGCTGGTGCCTGAAGCAGGGTATGCGATTCACGACCAGCTTCCACACCCGCTTCCCCGACTATGTGTCGCTGCGCACCGGCCTGCCCGCGGACTGGATCTGGCCCGTCATGCGCAAGTTCCACCGCCCCGCCGAGCGCACCTTCGTCGTCACCCCAAGCCTGGCGGACGAGCTTAGGGGCAGGGGCATCGCGCCCACCCACCACTGGCCGTTGGGTGTCGACCTGGGCCAGTTCGGCCCGTCGGTCCCGCCCCACCCGGCGATGCGCGACCTGCCGGGGCCAGTCATGCTCAACGTCGGCAGGGTAGCAGTCGAAAAGAATATCGAGGCGTTCCTCGACTGCCCGGTGCCCGGCAGCAAGGTCGTGGTCGGCGACGGGCCCGCGCTGGACGCGCTGCGGGCACGATATCCCCATGTGCACTTCCTGGGCGCAAAGCATGGCGCCGAACTGGCCGCAGCCTATTGCGCCGCGGATGTCTTCGTCTTCCCCAGCCTGACCGACACCTTCGGGCTGGTGAACATCGAGGCGCTGGCCTGCGGCGTTCCCGTCGCGGCCTATCCGGTGCGAGGGCCGCTCGACATCCTTGGGCCAGACGGACGCGGCGTGCACGGCGGCAAGCGGCGGATCGGCGGCGTGGACAAATATCTGGCCGTGGCGATCCAGAGGGCGCTTACCGCCGACCCGGTGGCCTGCCTGGCCGAAGCGCGCCATTACAGCTGGGACGCCTGCACCGACCGCTTCCTCGAAGGGCTGGCGACCGATGTGCCGATCGAATTCGTACAGCGCGCGCAGGCCGCTTAGGGCTTCACGAACTTGAGCGTCATCCGGTCGCTTTCGCCGATCGCGACATATTTCACCCGGTCCTTGTCGCCGAGGCGGAGGTTGGGCGGCAGCGTCCACACCCCCTCGGGGTGATCGGCCGTGTCCTTGGGATTGGCATTGATCTCGCTGGATCCGGCCAGCTTGAATCCGGCCTTTTCGGCCAATTCCTGGACGGTCGAGACCTTGACGTAGCCGCTGGTCAGCTGCTTCCCGTCCTCGGCTGCTTCCGCGAGGCGGTGCTCGACCACCCCGAGGACCCCACCCGGCTTCAGGACGCGGAACGCCTCCGCGAACACCTCGTCGGCAATCGGCTTTTCCTCGTCCAGCCAGCTGTGCACGTTGCGGAAGGTGAGGACGACGTCGGCGCTGCCGGACGCGATGGAGGTGGGCTGCCCGGCGGTGAAGGTCGCGACCTGGACCTTTCCATAGACCGGGTTGCTCGCGATCTTCGTCCGGATCCGCTGGTCATAGGTGCCCGCAGGGGGCACGACATGGAGCGCGCCGCCCGATGCCAGATAGGGCGCGAGGATTTCCGTGTACCAGCCGCCGCCCGGCCATAGTTCGACCACCGTATGTCCCGGCTGGACGCCGAAGAAGCCCAGCGTTTCAAGCGGGTGGCGATACGGGTCGCGGGCGACATTGGCGGGGGTGCGGGTCGGGGCGGCAACGGCCGCCGCGAGCGGGGAGGCCGCCTCTGCCGCGGGCTGGGCGGTTTCCGCCGGCTGCTGCGCGGACAGCGGCAAGGCGGCGGAAAGCAACAGGAGGGCGGCTGCTTGGCGGATCATCTTTTCTCTCCCTGGATAAGCTTGCGGCATGGCGGAAACCTGCCTTGTCCTAATGGTGCCGGTCATTGCCATCAATGGCCGGGGCATGATTCGGGGCAAGCCCGGCGCCTAAAGCCACTAAAGTCTCAAGGTGAGGCGCCATTTCGCGTGTCCGGTGTGACGTTAAGCGGGGTTGGCTGGCTGGACAGGCATCAATGACATGCATGGCGAAGACCATGCACCAGCACGACCCGTGTAGGACAGGATTTTTTGGAGAAAGACGGGAGTTTTTGTGTGCAACTCAATTGGGGCAATTGCGCTTGTCACCGTAATCCTAAGGAGCCGTCACGGAGTAAATCCGTGACGTCAGTCGGCACTTCGTGCCGCAGGCCGTCCGGCTTTCGCTGGCTCTTCGTGTAGCTAGCGATTGCGAAGCAATCGCTTCGCTGCACTCGGCAGCTCAAGAATTACAGGCACGCCTCCAGGTACGGCTGGTCGAAGCCGAACTGCTTGGCCTTGTCGAGCGTGTAGGGGCGAAGGCCCATCGAGCGATATTCCCCGACGATCTTCCCGTCGGGCGTCTCGTCCAGATATTCGAACTTGAACAGTTCCTGGGTGACGATGACGTCGCCTTCCATGCCGATCACCTCGGTGATGTTGGTGGTCCGGCGCGAACCGTCGCGCAGGCGCTTCACCTGGACGATGAGGTCGACCGAGTCCGCGATCTGGCGCGAGATCGCCTCCTTCGGGATCTTGATGTCCGACATCATCACCATGTTTTCCATACGCGCCAGGCATTCGCGGGGCGAGTTGGAGTGGAGTGTCGCCATCGATCCGTCGTGGCCGGTGTTCATGGCCGCCAGAAGGTCGAAGCACTCCGACCCGCGAATTTCGCCCAGGATGATGCGGTCCGGCCGCATGCGCAGGGCGTTGATGACCAGATCGCGAATGGTGATCGCGCCCTGGCCCTCCAGGTTGGCCGGGCGGGTTTCGAGCGGCAGCCAGTGCGGCTGCTGCAGCCGAAGCTCGGCCGCGTCTTCGATGGTGATCACGCGCTCGCCCGGATCGATCATCTTGCTGAGCGCGTTGAGCATGGTCGTCTTGCCCGAGCCGGTACCGCCGGAAATGACGACTTTCATGCGGCAGGCGCCGGCGATCTTCAGGCAGGTCGCCATCTTCT
>DASTOV010000195.1:0-28594 GCA_035720125.1 Sphingomicrobium sp.
CGGAACTATGCCGAGTCAGTGGCCAGCGCGCGCCGAGCGTTGCAGGTCGCGCCCGACAGGGTGAACCTCCGACGTATCCTAGGCAATTCATTGCTGATGATGGGCAAGGTCAAAGATGCCGAGTCCGAATATCGCCAACTGGAGCCTTCGGATTACCGCAGGCTAGTTGGCGAAGCCGTGTTGGCAGCACGGGCCGGAGATCGAGACTCGGCGATTGCCGGCTTGCTCGCACTTCAGCAACGCTACGGCGACCTCATGCATTACCAGTATGGACAAATCTACGCTCAATTGGGCGAAGTGGATCAGGCCTTCAAGGAGCTTAGGTCTGCCTTGGAAAAGCGGGACGTGGGCTTGGCCGTCATCCGCGTCGACCCGTTCCTCGACCCGATCCGGCGCGATCCGCGCTTTGCCGCGATCGAAGCAAAGCTCAACTTTCCAATTTGAATTACGCGTTCGCGGCTAGCGGCAGAAATGGGTCGAAAGCGGTCATTAGCTTATGATATGAACGAACGGCCGCTTTAGGATTGCAGCTGAGCATGGCCGAACGACGAAGAGGGGCGCTAAGCGGCCGCCAGCCTAATGGCCGCAATGGGTCGAAAGCAGACGTAAGCTACGCCGACTTCGCCACCGCCACCAGCGCCGGCCGCAACAGCCGGTCCTTCAGCATATAGCCCGACTGCATTTCCTCGACGATCGTGCCCGGTTCGGCCGTATCGGAAGGAATTTCGATCATCGCCTGATGCTTGTGTGGATCGAGCGGCTGCCCGATCGCCTCGACGCGCACGATGCCCTGGCGCGAAAATACCGCGTCCAGTTCCCGCAGGGTCGCTTCGATGCCGTCAACGAAGCTTTTGACCTTTTCATCCGCCAGAGCGGCCTCCGGGACATGGCTCAACGCCCGCTCGAGGTGATCGCGCACCGCCAGCAGGTCGCGGGCAAAGCCGGTCACCGCATAGGCCGAGGCCTGCTGCTTTTCGGCCTCCAGCCGGCGCCGCACATTCTGCGTTTCCGCATGCGCATAGAGCGCCTTGGCATTGGCTTCCTCGAGCAGCCTTTCAAGCTCGGCCACTCGGTCGTGCTCGGCCAGCTCCGGTGCGCCGGCGGCGGTTTCCTCCCGAATCTCTTCGGCTTCCTGGTGCAGGTCTTTCTTGTCCATCATCTCATGAATCTCGTTAGGGCTTGCGCCGTGAAGTCCACCATGGGGACGACTCGCGCATAGTTCAATCTTGTGGGTCCGATAACACCGACCACGCCAACCACCTGCCCTTCGCTGCCGCGGTAGGGCGCGGCAATCACGCTGGAGCCCGACAAGGCGAACATCCGGTTCTCGCTGCCGATGAAGATGCGGCACCCTTCCCCTTCGCGCGCACCCTCCAGCAGGCGAACGATGTCCTGCCTGTCCTCAAGCTCGTCGAGCAGTCGGCGGACCCTTTCCAGGTCGGCCGCGGTGCTCTCGTCGATCAGGTTGGCCTGGCCGCGGACGATCAGAACGCGCCGCTGCGCATGATCTTCGCTCCAGTCGGCAAGGCCGCGCGCGACCAGTTCGGCCGCCGCCGCATCGATTGCATCGCGCCGCTGGGAAATCTCCGCCCTTAGCCGGGCTTCAGCCTCGGCAAGCGTCAGGCCGCCGAGCCGCGCGCTGACGTAATTGCCGACCTCGGAGAGAGCGACGGCACTGGTCCCGGGGGGCAGGGGGACAACGCGATTCTCGACGGCGCCGTCCGTCCCGACCAATACGGCCAGCGCCCGGTCCGGAGCGAGGGGCACGAAGCTGAGCTGCCTCAGTCGAATCTCGGTCTTCGGCGCCAACACCACGCCGGCGCAGGCAGACAGGCCTGAAAGGGTGGCGGTTGCCGCGGCGAGCGCCTCCTCGACCGGCCGGTCCGTCAATTGCGCCTCGATCGCCGCTCGCTCACGTGCCGGCGGCACGGCATTGTGCATGATCCCGTCGACGAATAGCCTTAGCCCCAATTCGGTAGGGATGCGGCCGGCTGACGTATGCGGATGGGTCAGCAGACCCAGCTCCTCCAGTTCCTGCATCACGCCGCGGATCGAGGCCGGGGACAGGCTGACCGCGCCGGCGATCGCCTTCGACCCAACCGGCTGGCCGCGGTCGAGGTAGGATTCGACCACCAGCCGGAAAATGTCGCGCATCCGCGCGGTCAGGTCGCCGATCGGCTCGTTCATGCCGGAGGATTTAGGGCGAAGCCATTTGAAAGCCAACGATAGGCAGTCTAGGGCGGCCCGAACGCAGTTTTCAGGAGATTTGCATGCGTCCCAGCGGCCGCGCCCCGGACCAGATGCGCGAAGTACGCTTCGAACCCGGCTTCACCCGCCATGCCGAGGGGAGCTGCCTCGTCAGCTTTGGCGACACGCGCGTGCTGGTCACTGCCTCGGTTGAGGACAAGGTGCCCCCCTTCCTGCGGGGCAAGGGCCAGGGCTGGGTCACTGCCGAATATGGCATGCTGCCCCGCGCCACGCACACGCGCGGCAATCGCGAGGCGGCCAAGGGCAAGCAGTCGGGCCGGACCCAGGAAATCCAGCGGCTGATCGGCCGTTCGCTGCGCGCCGTGGTCGATTTGGGCAAATTGGGAGAACGTCAGGTCGTTGTCGACTGCGACGTCATCCAGGCCGATGGTGGCACAAGAACTGCTTCAATTTCAGGGGCTTGGGTCGCACTCCGGATCGCCGTCGACAAGCTTTTGGAAGCCGGTGCACTGTCCGAGGATCCGATCAGGACCCAGGTAGCCGCTGTCAGCTGCGGCATTTACGAAGGTACGCCGGTCCTCGATCTCGATTATATCGAGGACAGCTCTGCCCACTCCGACGGCAACTTCGTCCTGACGGGAGACGGGGCGATGGTCGAAGCACAATTGACCGCCGAGGGTGAAACCTTTGACGAAGAAGGCCTGTTGCGCCTTGTGCGTCTCGCCCGCATGGGCTGCGACGAGATTTTTCGCGGGCAATTGAAGGCGGTGGGCAAATGAAGTCGATCGGTCCCAAGCTGGTTATCGCGACCCATAACGCCGGCAAGTTGCGCGAGATCCAGGAGCTGCTCGCCCCGCATGGGATCGAATGTGTCGGCGCTGGCGAGCTCGGCCTTCCGGAGCCCGAGGAGATCGGCAATAATTTCGTCGACAATGCCGACCTGAAGGCGCGCGAAGCCGCGGACCTTTCGGGGCTTCCGGCTCTTGCCGACGACAGCGGCATTTCAGTCGACGCGCTGAATGGGCTCCCCGGCATTTTCTCCGCTCGCTGGGCAGAGGATGAGGATGGTAATCGCGACTTCAGCCGTGCGATGGAGCGCGTCTGGCGTGAGGTCGAAGCCGCTGGCGACGAAGCCGGCCATGACGCGCATTTCACCTGCGCCCTGTCCGTCGCATGGCCGGACAATGGCCAGATCGAAAGCTTCGAGGGCAAGGTGTTCGGGACGCTTGTCTGGCCGCCGCGTGGCGACAAGGGCTTCGGGTACGATCCGATGTTTGTGCCCACCGGTTACGACAAGACCTTCGGTGAATTCGATCCCGGCGAAAAACATGCCATCAGCCACCGGGCCGAGGCGTTCCGGAAGCTAGTTGCCGCCCTGGGTTGAGGAATAGCCGGCAGCGATAGGTGCCAGCCTGTCCTTACCATTCGACAAATAGAAGCCGTCCTTGTTGCCGGTCGGCGAATAGCGGCAGACAAAATAGTCGGTGGTTGCGCTAGAGGCGAGCGCGCAACCGACGTGAGTCGTGGTTGGCCAGACGATCTGCGTGTAATGCGCCACCGCGTGCCAATCGCCGTTGACGCTGTTGTCCGGGAAGGCGGCCGGCCGGAAATGGCGGGCCTCGTCGACCATCACCTGAACCATGACCTCATATGCGAAAAGGTCGCGCTGGCCGCGCCACAAATTCTCGCCTGCAGTCTTGCGTCGTCCGGGAGTCCGGTCGTGCCCATAGATACCGGTCGAGGCCATATATTGGGCATGAGCCATTGCGCCTGCGGCAAGCTCATCGCTCCAGGTGACCGGTGCAACGCCGAACTTCTCGCGTGCCTCATTATGAAGTCGCAGCACGGATTGCCGGAGCAGTGACTCGCCCCGATCGGCAGGTGCTGGCCAGTTAGGGCTGGGCAGCGTTGCGCCAACTGCCGGAGCAGCAAGCAGCAGAGCAAAGGCAAGCGCGCGCTTCATCGCGCGCCACTCTGCTTCGCCCCTGGTTAACAAGCCTCCGGTGTGACTTGGTTAAAGCTAGCGAAGCACTGTTCCCACGACATTGCCCGCCGGCCAATATCGGCACACCAGATAATCGTTGGCTCGGTTCGCTGCGGTTGCGCATCCGACGCGCTGAGAGGCGGGCCAGATGACTTGCGTATAATGGGCAACGTGCGACCATTGGCCGGTACGGCTCACCGCGGGAAACCGGCCGGGCCGAAAGAATTTCCGCTCATCGATCAGCAAACCGATCATTTCCGCGTAGCTGTAGGCGCCGCGGGTTCCCATCCAGAGATTTTCGCCTTGCTTCGGGCGCCGTCCATTTTGCGGGTCGTGCTCGAACCGGTTGGTCCTCGCCAGCCGATCCGCATAAACGGCCGCGTCGCGTGCCAACCCATCGTCCCAGGTCAGGGGGTCAACTCCATAGGTGCGGCGCGCTTCATTGTGTGCGGAGATCATGGTCGAACGCAGCAAGGCCGGGTTGCGCGCCTGCGGCCGCTTGTCGGTCCAGGGCAGCACCCCGGTCTGCGGCAACGCAAGGGTTGTGGCTGGCCACGCCAGGGCAAGGGCAGTAAGGAGCGCGGCTCTCATGGCGAGCCTTGCTATACCGACTGATCTGAACGCGGAACGAACAGTGCCTCCGCTGGCGCTCTACGTTCACTGGCCCTTTTGTGTCAGCAAGTGCCCCTATTGCGACTTCAACAGTCATGTTCGCGCCTCGATCGATCAGGATGAATGGCGAAGCGCCCTCCTGGCCGACCTTGCCCATGAGGCAGTGCTGCTGCCCGATCACCAGCTGAGTTCCATATTCTTCGGGGGCGGGACCCCGTCGCTGATGGAGCCTTCGACGGTCGAAGCGATCGTCGCGGCCGCCCGTGACTACTGGCCGGCCTCCGAAAATCTCGAAGTCACGCTGGAAGCCAATCCCAACAGTGCCGAGGCCGCGCGCTTTGCCGAATTGGCCAAGGCAGGCGTCAACCGGATCAGTCTTGGCCTGCAAAGCTTCGACGATGACGCTCTGGCCTTCCTTGGCCGAGCGCACTCCGCCGATGAAGGACTCCAGGCGCTCGACGCGGCCCAGGCCGCCGTCGACCGCGTAAGCTTCGACCTGATCTATGCCCTGCCCGGGGACACTGAGGCGGGATGGTCGGTCACGCTCGACCGGGCCCTATCGCTTGGTACCGAGCATCTTTCGCTCTACCAGCTGACGATCGAGCCGGGCACGCGCTTCGCGACGATGGTGGCCAAGCATGTATTCGACCCCCTCGACGCTGAAATCGCAGCCTCGCTGTTCGAGCTTACGCACGAACGGACCGCGGCGGCAGGACTGCCTGCCTATGAGATCTCCAACCATGCGCGGCCCGGCGCCGAAAGCCGGCACAAT
Source organism: Sphingomicrobium sp. (assembly GCA_035720125.1). Lineage (GTDB taxonomy): Bacteria > Pseudomonadota > Alphaproteobacteria > Sphingomonadales > Sphingomonadaceae > Sphingomicrobium. The sequence goes on from DASTOV010000195.1 coordinate 5,577, forward strand.
CTCGCATACTGGCGATATCGGGATTATGCCGGCGTCGGCCCTGGCGCCCATGGCCGACGCAACGGAATGCGGACGGTTCGGCACAAGAAGCCGGAGAATTTCCTCGCAGCCGTCAGCCGCAACGGACATGGGTTGTCGGACGAGGAACTTCTAACCCCGCAAGAGGCCGCACATGAAGCGCTGGTGATGGGCTTGCGGCTGGCGGAGGGCATCGATGGCCCGGCGTTGTCGGGCCACCTCGGCGTTGAGCGCATCCTGGATGATGCGGCAGTCGATCGCATGATTGGGTACGGCCTGCTTGAACGGAGGGGCGCCGTCGTCCGCACGACGCCACGCGGCCGCTTGCTGCTCGATTCCATCCTGGCCGAGATCGCAGTCTAGAAAGCAGTTGCCGCGGGCGAGACGACCGCAGCGCCCGCCTGGTTCACCTCGCGCACTTCGAGCAGTCGCTCGGCAATACCATCACGCCTGAAGCGGAAATTGCCGTCCACACCGGCAAATCCGTCATTGTCGACGATGGTCCTTGCCGGAAATTGCCGGCCGATCGGCCAATTGCGCGCGCTCCTGACAGCCAGCAATACCGAGTCATAACCGAGGCTTGCCAGCCGATAAGGCGTCTTGCCGTAACGGGCGCGGTACCGCGTCACCAGCTTGTCGAACTGCGTATCGGGCGCCGCCGCGAACCACGCACCGCGCAGCCCGCTGTTCTTGTTGATCGTCCGGTCGGTGCCCCAAAGTTCGGTCCCGAGCCTGCGCGGGCCGACTTTGAGCACCGGTGCGGCCAGCGCAGCCATGCGGCTGGAATCGCCGATCAAGACGGCATCCATCGTCTTCGCATTCAACCGCCGTGCCGCTGCCGTCAAGGAGGCCTGGCTTCGATCATAGGTCTCGATTGCCGCAACCTGCCCTCCAGACCTTTGTACGGCGCTCAGCAAGGATTGGGCCGCTCGCTGCCCATAAAGGCCGGTCGGGACGAGCGCGCCAAAGCTTTTCACCCCCCTACCGCGGGCGTGCGAAACGACGCGACTGATCGACTGGTCGGGCGTGAATCCCATGATGAACACGCCGTTTCCGGCGACTGCCTCGTCGTTGGAAAAGGCTATGACCGGCACGCTTGCACGCCGTGCAATCGGGGCGGCGGCACGGACATCTTCAGCGAGCAACGGGCCGAGGATCAGCCGGTTGCCATCGGCTATCGCCTTTTCAGCTGCCGCCGCCGCTCCGCCCGCCGCTGCGCTGTCGTAGACGGTGATCCGCAAGCTTTTCTCGGCCGTGTCGAGCAAGGCGAGCTTGGCGGCATTGGAGATGGATGTTCCGATAGGGCCATCGGTCCCGGTCAATGGGACGATCACCGCGATCCCGTTATAGGCGAGCCCGGTGGGCGGCGGCTCCGGCGGGCCGGTTTCGACCGGCAGCCGCGGCCCGGTCTGGCAACTTGCCAGCGCGACAAAGCCGGCTGCCATTCCGAGGATGAATGCGCGACGAGCTTGCCGCGCGGTCCGTTTCAATGCCATGCCGCCATATTCCACATGAGCCACTCGCTTCCCCCCGGTCTCTATATCGTCGCAACGCCGATCGGCAATCTTGGCGACATGACGAGCCGCGCCGCCGAAACGCTTCGCCAGGCCGATTATATCCTTGCAGAGGACAAGCGCGTCACCGCCAAACTGCTCGCCCATGTTGGTGCAAAGGCACCGATGACCGCCTATCACGATCATAGCGACGATCGGCTTCGGGAGCGGATCCTCGCCGATCTCGGCAGCAAGGCCGTGGCGTTGGTCAGCGATGCCGGCACGCCGATGATCTCCGACCCGGGCTACAAGCTGGTCCGTGCAGCCCGCCAGGCAGGCCATGCCGTGCATACACTGCCCGGCCCCTGTGCAGCCATCGCCGCGCTAACTCTTGCCGGCCTTCCGACCGACCGATTCCTGTTCCTCGGATTCCTTCCGGCGAAGTCCAAGGCCCGGGCCGATGCGATCTCGGAAATCGCCGCCGTGCGGGCCAGCCTGGTGATATATGAGAGCGGCCCGCGCCTCGGCGAGAGCCTGGCAGCGTTGTGCAACGGTCTTGGCGATCGGGAAGCCGCTGTCGTCCGCGAAATCAGCAAGCTCCACGAAGAAGCGGTCAGCGGGACATTGTCCGGGCTGGCGGATCGCTACGCCAATGCCCCGCCAAAAGGCGAAATCGTCATCGTGGTTGGGCCGCCGCCCGATCCTGCGGCGGTTACCGACGGCGAGTTGGACGATGCGCTCCGTCTTGCACTGATCGAGCTCAGCCCGTCCCGTGCGGCTTCGGAGGTTGCCGAGCGCCTCCATATTCCCAGGAAGCGCGCCTACGCCCGAGCGCTCGAGCTGGGAGGCGACCGCTGAACCGCCACATGGCCGAGGCGCGCGGTCGCAGGGCCGAAACACTCGCTGCCTGGTGGCTTCGATTGAAAGGCTGGCGAATACTCGCGCGCCGGGCCCGCGTGCCCGGCGGCGAGGTCGACTTGATCGCCCGTCGCGGCGGCATCGTCGCATTTGTCGAAGTGAAACAGCGCGGGTCCGCCGACGCGGCCGCCTGGGCCCTCGACGAATATCGACTTCGGCGTGTGGCTGCGGCGGCCGAGCGCCTGGCGCCGCGCTACGCCCGCGCCGGCGACGATATTCGTATTGATGCGCTATTCATCGTTCCGCGCAGACTGCCTCGTCACCTTCCGAATGTCTGGCACGGGTGACAAGCCTCGCGGCTTCGAATAGGCCGCGCTCATGAGCCTGAATGTCGCCGTGCAAATGGACCCGCTGGAAAAGATCGGCATTGCCGGCGATTCCACCTTCGCACTGATGCTGAAAGCACAGGAACGCGGGCATCGACTGTATCACTATCTGGCGGAAGATTTGAGCTACGAGGATGGGCGCGTACGCGCTCGCGCCCGACCGGTCACGGTTCAACGCATGGAAGGCAACCATTTTTCTGCCGGCGCAGTCGAGGTCCTCGGCCTGGCAAACGATGTCGACGTGGTGCTCATGCGGCAGGACCCGCCGTTCGACATCGGCTACATTACCGCCACCTACCTTCTCGAGCGCATCGCTGGCGAAACGTTGGTCGTGAACGATCCGCGGTCGGTCCGCGATGCGCCGGAAAAGCTGTTCGTGCTTGATTTCGCGCAATTCATGCCGCCGACCATGATTAGCCGGAACTTGGCGGAAATCCGTGACTTCCACGCTCGCCATGGCGAGATTGTCGTGAAGCCGCTGCACGGAAAGGCTGGCGAGGGAGTCTTTCGGATCGGCCGTGACGGTGCCAATCTCACGGCGCTGTCGGAACTGTTCGGCGCAATCTGGAAGGAACCTTTCATCGTCCAGGCCTTCCTTCCCGCCGTCGCGGAGGGGGACAAACGTATCGTGCTTGTTGATGGCGAAGTGGCCGGAGCAATCAATCGTCGCCCAAAAGCCGGCGAATTCCGATCCAATCTCGCCGCGGGTGGGACGGCCGAAGAAACCGAGCTGACACCGCGCGAACGCGAAATCTGCGCTGCGATCGGCCCCGAGCTCAAGCGCCGCGGCCTGCTCTTCGTTGGTATCGACGTCATCGGCGGGCTGATGACCGAGATCAACGTGACCTCGCCCACCGGCATCGTCGCGATCGACCAGTTCAACGGCAGCGACACGCCCGCGCTCATCTGGGATGCGATCGAAGCGAAAGCCGCTAATCGATGAGTGACTGGATTGTCCGCCTGATCGAACAATCAGGCTATCTCGGCGTCGCCTTCCTCATGTTCCTTGAAACGGTGTTCCCGCCGATCCCGTCGGAGGTGATCATGTCGGTGGCGGGGGTCGCCGCCGGCCAGGGCAAGCTTCACTTCGGCTGGGTCGTGGCTTCAGGGACAGCGGGCGCCATGCTGGGCAATATCTTCTGGTATCTCGCAGCAAGGGCTCTCGGCATTCAGCGCCTCGAACCCCTGATCCGACGCTGGGGCCGCTGGATCACCATGAGCTGGGCCGAAGTGCAGCAAGCCCAGCGCTGGTTCGACGAACATGGCACCTTCTTCGTGTTCCTCGGCAGGATGCTGCCGACGGTGCGCAGCCTGGTCTCGATTCCCGCCGGGCTCCTCAAGATGAGCTTTCGGCGATTCCTGTGGGCCTCGACCCTCGGCACGGCAGGCTGGACGGCGCTGATCGCGGCCGCCGGCTACAAGTTGGGTGAAAACTACACCGACATCGAAATGATCCTTGGCCCGGCGGCGAATGCAATCCTGGTGATCTTGCTCCTGGGATATATTTATCGCGTCTGGACCCATCGCCACATGCCGGTCGAAGACGCATCCAAACCGGACCCAAATAATCTTTAGCTTCAAGTCTCGCTTCCGCAAACAATTGATCCGAAACGGTTATTTAGGGTTGCGTTAAGCCCGTGGATGGAAAGCGGTGGTGAACGGAGCGCCCCGCATCCCCACAAAAAGGGTGAGCCGGTCAAACGGAGGCGGTTTATATCTGATCATCGCCCCCGCTTCCGTCGCCGCCTCCACGGGTTATTTGGTGGAGGCGGCAATGGATCACGCCCTTGGATGGGCGTGGCGGTACACGTCCAGCAACCGTGCGGCATCGACGTCTGTGTAGATCTGCGTCGAAGAGAGGCTCGCGTGTCCGAGCAGTTCCTGAAGCGAGCGAAGATCGACGCCGCGAGCGAGCAAATGGGTGGCAAAGCTGTGGCGCAGCGCGTGGGGCGTGAGGCTGTCTGGAAGGCCAAGCCGCGCCCTTGCCGCACGCACGGACCGCCGAACGAGATCAGGGTTCAATGGCCCGCCTTTCACGCCAACGAACAGTCGCGCCTCGCCCGCCAGCGGATAAGGGCAAAGCGCAACATATTCGTTGATTGCTTCCCTGACGGCCGGAACCAACGGCACGATCCGCGTCTTGCCGCGCTTGCCCGTGACCCGCATCGCCTGCCCCAGCGGAAGCACGCGCGCGCTCAGGCCCATCGCCTCCGCTACCCGCAGGCCCGAACCGTACAACAACAACAAGATCGCCAGGTCGCGGGCGCCGACCCAATCGTTAGGGGCGCAGGCCGCGGCTTCCTCCGCCAGCGCGATCGCGTCGTCAGGGCTTGCGGGTCGAGGCAATGTTTTCGGTCGTTTTGGCGCGCGCGTTCGTGGAAGCTGCGCAGTATTGCCCTGCTCCTCGGCCGCGTAAGCCAGAAACGCCCGTACCGCCGACATTTCGCGTGCCGCCGACGAAGCGCCGAGCCCATCCCCGCGCCGGTCGGCAAGAAATGCGCGGAGGTCCGAAGCGTGAAGGTTGAGCAGCGCGAAGCGCCCGATCTCCTCGCCGTGGTGGCGACCTAGAAAGTCGATCAGGCGATGGGCCGTCGCGACATAGGCGCGGACCGTATGCGGACTTCGGCGGCGGTCGTGCGCAAGATGACTTCCCCAGCGCGCCGCTAGCGATCGCGCCGGATGCCCTTCCCCATCTAACCGTTCATCAGCCACCGACGGAGCATAGCGCTAAGGCAGTTCCCAAGGAATCCCAGCAATTGTGCACCATGGCGATTATCGAGGCAGGCCGCGTCCCGCTGCCCAAGAAGGAGCAGGCCATAGGGGAGCGGAGCCTCGGCGGAGAGCAGGATCAGCGCCTCCGATTGGATATCGCGCGCTGCATGGCCGAAAAGCGGATGGCCGCACGCTACGGTACGCATCGTAACGGGTTCGAGCCGCTCAATAGCGCGATCGACGATCCGCGGCTCGACGGTGCCGACATGGCCGGCCTCGACCCGAAATCCCCTGCCGTCGGCAACCAGGGTCAACACCGCATGGTCCAGGCCCAGGATCCTCGGCCATTCGTCGGCAACTACTTCGAACAAGCGGTCGAGGCTGTCCGCTTCCATCAGTTCAAGGACCGCCAGATGAATCGCTGCCGTTGCCCCGGAATGCCCGCGGGCGAAGGCGATCAGGTCCTCATTGGCGCTTTCGGCGGCGCCGAGGCGGTCGCGGAGCGCCGCAACCGCACGCTCTTCGAAGGAAATGACCTTGGCCATGCGGCGATTCTTAGCGCGACAGGGTTAACAATCCGCCCAATCGGCGCGGATTTCAGCCAAGTCTGAGGTCGGGCGTCCGAGGGACGCCCGTCAGCTCAAATCTTCTGGCCAGTGGCTTCCCAGTCCTTGAGGAAGGCGGCGATGCCGTTTTCGGTCAGCGGATGCTTGAACAGCTGGCGGATCACCGCAGGGGGCGCCGTCATGACGTCCGCGCCCAGCTTTGCCGCGTCATGGATATGGATCGGGTTGCGGACGCTCGCGACCAGGATTTGCGTCGGGAAGTCGTAATTGTCGTAGATGATCCGGATATCGGAAATCAGCTCCATTCCCGGATAGCCGACGTCATCATGCCGCCCCACAAACGGGGAGATGAATGTGGCACCTGCCTTCGCCGCAAGCAGCGCCTGGTTGGCCGAGAAGCACAAGGTGACGTTGACCATCGTGCCGTCACGGGTCAGCGCCTTGCACGCCTTCAACCCATCGATCGTCAGCGGTACCTTGATCGCGATATTATCGGCGATCTTCCTGAGCGTCTCCGCCTCTTTCATCATTCCCGCATGATCGAGCGCAACCACTTCGGCCGATACCGGGCCGGGACAGATCGAGCAGATCTCCTTCACCACCTCGATGAAATCGCGGCCCGATTTCTTGATGAGGGAAGGGTTGGTGGTGACGCCGTCCAGCAGCCCGGTTTCGTGCAGCTCCGTGATGTCGGCGATTTCAGCGGTGTCGACGAAAAATTTCATGTGCAAATCGTCCCTACGGCTTGGAGGAAATTTGCTTCCCTCTAGCGCCTGGGTTCAAACAGGTCACCCGATTCGCTTGCGAAAGGACGTGAAATGGACGCCCATGTGCTGGTCGAGCGAAAAGACAGCGTGCTTTCCATCCTGCTGGCGCGGCCCGAGCGGCGCAACGCGATCACCGTTGCCATGTACTCGGCGCTGGCGGACGCGATCGAAGGCGCCGCGGACAATGCCTCGGTTCGCCTCATCACGATCGAAGGCCAGGGCGAGGATTTCACGGCGGGCAACGATCTGGGCGATTTCCTGAAGGATATGCCCGATCCCGGATCCGGCGACGACCTGCCGGTGTGGCGGCTGCTGCGCGCCCTGGCGAAAAACCAGGTTCCGATCATTGCTGCCGTCCACGGCAATGCCGTCGGCATTGGCACCACCATGCTGTTCCATTGCGACTTCGTGCTTGCCGAGCAAGGCTGCCGGTTCGTCATGCCCTTCGTCGATCTGGGCCTGGTACCGGAGGCGGCCAGTTCGCTGATCTTCCCGCGGCTGGCCGGCCGTCGGCGGGCAGCACGCCATCTGCTTCTCGGGGAGCCCTTCGGTGCGTCGGAGGCGCTCGAGATGGGTCTTGCCAGCCACCTTGTCCCGCAGGGGCAGCTGAAGCCGGCCTTGGCGGCCCTGGTCGCAGCGCTATTGGCCAAGCCGCCCGAGGCTCTGCGCCAGACGCAGCGGCTGCTTCGCCGCGAGGACACGCAGGCAATCCTCGATCGCATGGAGCTGGAAAACGGCCACTTCGCCGAGCGGCTTCAGTCCGATGAGGTGAGGGAAGCGATTACGGCCTTCTTCGCAGCGCGGGCACGAGCCGGATCGCCAGCGGTGGAAGCCTAAAGGCTTCCACCGCTGGCGTGAATCTGACTCGCATCTATTGCTGAGACCTCGATTCACGCCTCGCGGAAACGCGAGGCGATAGAGGTCTTGGCTCCCGCTGCCTGATCAGCTCGTCGGCGCGAGGTAGACGACCTTCGACCGGGTCAAATTGACGGTCGGTCCCGGGAAGAACAGGAAGTTCATCGGCTGCGTGTAATTGACTGTCAGCGTCATCCTGCCGCTTGAGTCGGTGGTCGGCGTCGGCACCGCAAATGTGCCCGGCTCGGTCCCGAAAACCGCCGCTTCTATCTCCGACTTGACGGCTGCGGCGGTCGGGTTCTCGCAAGGATCCGGGCTCAGGCAAAGCGTCGCATGGCGGGCGCCCTGGCCGAGCGCATGCTGCATGCCGGCATTGGCCTGATAGAGAATGCCGACCTGAAAAATGCCCCAGATGAACAGGATCAGCACCGGCAGCACGATCGCAATCTCGATCACGGCCACGCCCCGCTCATCGCGCTTCAGGGTCTTAAGCAAGCTCATTGCGTGCGGATCCCCGCTTCGGACCGGATGGTATAGGTTCCATCGCTATTGGCACCCGGGAAATATTTCGTCCCGAACATCGGCATGAAGTCCTTCTGCACTTCGACAGTCAGGTAACGAGCGGAAACCTGCCCGGTAGTGCAACTGGTGTCATAATCCGTCTGGCGCGTGCCATTGCACTGCAGCCAGAAATCGATGGTTACGTTCGACTCTGCGACGCCGGCGGATGAAGCGGCTTCTGCCTTCAGCGTGTTGTAGCTCGTGCTGGACATCTGTCGGTTCATCACCCGTTCGATCGCGACCTGGGCGGCCTGTTCGAGTCGCAGCTTGTCCGAATAGGCACGGCTCAGATCGACCATCCCCATCAGCGTGGCCGCGAGGAAAGGTGTCGCCAGGGCCATTTCGACCAGCGACGTGCCGCGGTCGTCCGCGGCCAGCATGCGGAGTTTGTTGATCATCATTCGACCAGCCTCACGGAGCGACCCTCGAAGGACTGCGACGCCCCGCCTGAAGGGCAATTATTGGTGATACCGGCAGTGCCGATAAACTCTACGCGCCGGGCAACCAGTTGCATGCACTCGGTGTCCATGCCTGCCGTGCCCGTAAACTGCGCCTTCTGGCTGGGGAAGTAGAAGGCGCCCTCGAAGCTCGAACTGGCATTGCCGTTGATCAGATTGGTAGTGTTGGCGCTGCCGTCGTAGATCGCGCGCCGATCCTGATAGATGACAATTCCTGCGTAGTCGCCTGTGTTAGGCGCTGAGAGGTCCACCGTGGCTCCGCCGTTGATTGTGACGTTCCCGATCGAACTCGGGTTGGTATCCGCGGTTTGGCTGGTCAGGATGAAGGTGCAGCCATTGCAGGTGACGTTCGCCTGTGCGCCTATGTTCAAGTCGCCGCCATCGATGATGTAGGTGCCTGGATCCAGCGTCACCGTGCCGTTGATGGTGATGTTGCTGTAGCATCCCGGTGAAAAGGTGCTGCCGTTGCCGTTGCCGTTGCCGTTTGATGGATTAACGTTGATCTGCGAGTTGCAGGGATTTGGTACTGCAGGCGGATACACATCGGCAAACGGGTCCTCTTGCGCCAAATTAAATGGCAACAGCTGGACATCGTCGCCCCAGTTGTCACTAGCTTCGATGCCGCCAACGGCTGCGATCGGGGTCGCGTTGACTTGCGAGCTGCCGAACGCAACCGCGGCATCCATCGACGTCGAATTGGTGATCATTCCGCAGCCAAGATCGACATCCGCCGTACCGCCGATACTGATCCCGGTCGCTGACGTGCTTTCAAGGCTGATTACGCAATAGTTGCCCGTCGGGATGATTGTTGCCGTGGCTGTCGCCCGAATGGTCGGCGCCGACGTCATGAACAAGGAGCTGAAGCCCAGCTCCTTCTGCGCCGCGAGTAGCACGCGAACCGCGTTGACGTCCGTGGTATAGGAGCCCGCCAACGGCGAATGCTCGATGTCCGTGTCGACCGTGAAGTCGGCGACATGGTTGTTGTGCGTGAGGTCGGCGTTGACCGCATCATTGACATTGGCGCTCACGGCCACGGCATAAACCCCCGCGATCGCCGCCGAATCCGCAGCGCGCTGAAGTTCTCGCTTCCACAAGGCCCATTGGATCGTGTCGCTGGCCAGGCCGGCCGCGCCCATCAGGAGAGGGAGCGAGGCGCCAAAGATGATCAGCGCGTTGCCGCGCTCGTTGTTCCAAAGCTTCTTGAATGCCTTGAGCATCATCTTTCCTCGCCGCACGGGACGCCTTGAGCCCCTGTAGCCCCGACAAGGTAAGCGATCGGTTCCGATGCATGGTTGACGATTGCCTAACCATGGTTCGAAGGCCTGCGCTTGAAGCTGCGCGTCTTACCCCTATAATACAGCTAAAGGCTCTTGCGTGCGCCGGGCGGGCCGTCCACCCTTCGCCGCGACAGGGAAGAAAAGGACAAGGCCATGGCCAGCGAAACCGAAGGCGCCACTGCCACGACAACCGCCACTGCGACCAAGATCAAGCTGGAGCCGCCCGAGGCGCTGCAGTCAATTACCGTACAGGAAGCGTCCGGCCTGGTTCCGCTCAAGTCCGAGGAGACCAGCGAGCTCGATCAAAAGGTTGCCAAGTTCGTCGATGAACTTGCCGCGCTCGACTCCAACAGCCCGGAATTCGGCAAGAAGGTCGACGCGCTGACCGCCATGGGCCGCAAGGAAATTGCCGAGGCAGCGGGGGCCTCCAATCGCTTCCTCGACCGCCCGGTCAAGGCGATTGACAGCGACACGGGCATCGGCGCCGACCTGACCGAGCTGCGGCGTACCGTCGAAGATCTCGATCCCAAGGAAAACAGCAAATCGTTCACGGGCCGCAAATTCCTGGGCATCATTCCCTTTGGCCGGCGCATCAACAATTATTTCGACAAGTATCGGAGCTCGCAGACCCATATCTCGGCGATCCTCCTGCGTCTTTCCAACGGCAAGGACGAGCTGCTGATGGACAATGCCGCGATCGATACGGAACGGGCGGGCCTGTGGAAGACGATGCACCGGCTCGAGCAGATGGTCCACATCTCGAAGAGCCTCGACAAGCAGCTTGAGGACAAGGCCAATGAGCTGGACGCGACCGATCCCGCCAAGGCCAAGGCGATCCGCGAGACCGCACTATTCTACACGCGTCAGCGGACGACCGACCTGCTGACCCAGATGGCGGTTACGGTTCAAGGCTATCTGGCGCTCGACCTCGTCAAGAAGAACAATGTCGAATTGGTGAAGGGCGTCGACCGCGCTTCGACTACGACGGTGTCGGCGCTGCGTACCGCGGTAACGGTTGCCCAGGCCATGACCAACCAGAAGCTGGTTCTGGAACAGGTCAATGCGCTCAACACGACCACCGCCAACATGATCGACACGACCGGCGAAATGCTTCGCACACAGACGGGTGCGATCCACGAGCAGGCGGCAAGCTCGACCATTCCGCTGGAGACGCTGCAGCGTGCCTTCCAGAACATCTACGACACGATGGATCAGATCGACCAGTTCAAGCTGACGGCGCTTGCGAACATGAAGCAAACGGTCGACACGCTGGGCAAGGAAGTCGAAAAGTCGAAGGGCTATATTGCCCGCGCCGAAGGCGTCGCACAGGCCAAGCTTGAGGCTGCAACCTCACCGTTCGAGCCAATCGAGAAGAAATGATTCCCGACAAAGTCACCAGCGCGATCGATCATGCCAACGCCATTTTCTCCCGCCTCGACGAGCGGGACGGAGCGGTGCGTGACGCGGCTCGCCGCGAACGGGAACGGCTGAACGCTGGCCTTGGGCGAGTTCTGCTTCGGGCCGGCATCGGTGTGGGGGTCATTAGCTTGGCGACCATCGCCATCGGCCTCATCGTGCCGATCGGCATGTTCGGCTTCCTGGCAGCCGTGGGCCTGGCCATCGGTGTCGCCGCGGTTTTGCTTTTCTCGGGCGGTCGGGAGATCGCAGCACCCAATGTCACTCCGGATCTGCCCAATGGCCAAATGGTCGCCCGGTTCGATTCTTACCTGTTCCGCGCCCGACGTGCCCTCCCCTCCCCGGCACAGGCAGAGCTCGACCTCCTGTCCGCGCAACTGCCATCGCTACGCCAGGTGCTGGAACGTGTTCCCGACCTCGACCCCAATGCTCAGGACGCCCGTCGCCTGATGTCGATCCATCTGCCCAACCTCATTGACCGTTACCTGCATGTGCCGCATGCCTATCGCGGCCAGCTGGATGGCGAAGGGGTCAGTGTCGACGAGCGGCTGGTCGAAGCGCTGGCGGCAGGACGCGTGGCGCTAAACGACATCAGCGAGAAGCTGGCGCGCAATGACCTGGCCGCGTTCGAAACGCAGGGTCGCTTCATCCAGTCGCGCTACAAGGATGATACTCTGACGTCCGATCATCCGGAGAATGACCGCTAGGCAGGATCCGGACCTAAATCAGTTCTCGATGTGCAGCCGGCTCTTGGCCGCCACCAACATCTTCATGAAGCGGGGATCGTCGCGGATCAGATCAAGATCGGGATCTACGTCCGCGTGCTTGATCTGCGCCTTGCTCAGCGTCCGTTCGAAGTAAGGGCCGATGACCTCTATCGCCAGCTCATTGTCCTTCAGGTCGGCAGCCAATGCACAAGCAAGATTGTAGCGCATCAGGATGTTGTCGGGGTCGAGCAAGAGGGCCCGTTCGATCCAGTCCTTGGCTCGCTCGTTTTCGCCGATGATGGAAAGCGCAGACGCACCCGTCGCCAATGCGGAGGCGTTCGACGGGTCCTTGGCCAGCGCCTTTTCCACCCGTTCGACCGCCAGCCGCGCGACACGCATGAGCTGATCATCCTCGCCGGTCTCATGGTAGCAGGTCAACAGCATGCCCAAATTGTGCCAGTCCGTATCGACCAGTGCGGCGGCCTTCTCGAAATAGGGGATGGATTCTCTGATTTTTCGCTGCCGAAACATCAATCGGGCCGCCTCCCGATTGACCTCCCAGGATTCCGCATCCGATTGCAGCGCCTTTTCGATTTCGATGATCGCCTCGTCCTGTTTGCCCTGCTCCTCTAGCATATGCGCCTTGATGCAGCGCGCCTCGGCAAGTCTGGGATTGATCTCCAAGGCTCGCTCAGCGGCCGGCATGGGATTCTCGTCCTTCGCATGCCACATCCGAAGCTGCGATTGAGCCAGCGCCATCAAGGCCCAGGCTTGGGCATAGTTGGGATCGAACGTCAGCGCCTGCTTGCAAATGCGGACGATCGTTTCGTCCCTGCGAATATCGCCGGCGCTTCCGGTGATCCATTGCTGACGCGCCATCAGGTAGAGATTGTAGGCTTCGATGTTGGAGGTGCCGCGGGTTTCGATCGCCTTCTTTTCAGCCGGCAGCAGCTTGATCCGCAACGCCGCGACGATCGCTTTCGAAATCTCGTCCTGGATCGCAAATATATCGGTGAGATCGCGGTCGTAGCGGTCGGCCCAAACATGACCTCCGGTCTTGCCGTCGATAAGCTGCGCCGTGATGCGGACCCGGTTGCCGGCCTTCCGGACGCTTCCTTCAAGTACGTGCGATACGTCGAGAGTTTGCGAAACCTCTTTCACGTTCATCACCCGACCTTTGAACGTAAACGCCGTGTTCCGGGCGATCACCAGCAGCGCCGATACTTTCGACAGGTCGGTGATGATGTCCTCAGTGATGCCGTCGCTGAAATATTCCTGCTCCTGATCGCCGCTCATGTTGACGAAGGGCAGGACGCATACCGAAAAACTGGGTGGCGCCTCCGCCGGCGCTGCACGGCCGGCCGCATTCGACGCGGGACTAGTCCCGGCAATCTTGTCGATTGTGCGAAGAAGGTCGCTTGCATCATCAGGTGCGCAATCGCCGCTCCACGAGCCAAGATCCACCGACTGGAATTGGCGAAAGCCTAGCGGCGGCCGGCAGCCATTCAGTGTCACCGGAACCAGTCGGCCAGTGTCGCGCCCTTCTGCCGCCTCGTCCTGCACCCAGGCGGAATCGATCGACGCGGCCGTCCACAGCACGACGACGGCCTCGGCGTTTTTCAGTTCGCGATCAATCTCGGAGGCAAAGCGGGTGCCACCCTGGATATGGCGATCCCACCACACTTCATGGCCTGCGCGGCCAATGCACTCCGCCAATTGCTTTGCAGCGGCAGCATCGTCACGCGCGTAGCTTATGAAGACCTTGGCCAAAAAGTCCTCCCGAAGGAGCGGGCGGTATGCGACAAAGTGGCCCATTCAACAAGAAGTTAACTTACCCGTCGACTATCTTGGCCTCCCGAAGTTGTTCAAGTTGCGCCAAATCGATCCCGATCTGCGCCAATATCTCGGCCGTATGTTCGCCCAGTGCGGGCGGTGGCAGCTCGGCGTCGCTGCGTTCGCCATCGAGGCGGATCGGCGAGCCGATCATCGGCACCTCGCCCAGCGCTCCGCCGTCGACATCGATCCGGGCGCCACGATGGACCGCCTGTGGATCCGCCAGCGCCTGGCTGATCGTGTTGATCGGTCCGGCGGGAATGCCTGATGCCTCCAGCTGGTTCAACCATTCGGCCGCGGGCTTGGTCGCGATAATATCCGCAATCATCGGCACCAGCTCCGCCCTAGCCGCAACCCGTGCCGCGTTGGTCTTGAAGCGCTCGTCGTCCCCCCATTCGGGATGGCCAACAATTGACGCCAGCTTCGAGAACTGCCGGTCGTTGCCCACAGCAATGATGATCGGCTGATCCGCGGCTTGGAATGGCTGGTAGGGCACGATGTTGGGATGGCCGGCGCCCTGGCGTACCGGGTCCGTGCCGCTGACCATCGCGTTGGACGCCTGGTTGGCGAGCATGGCCAGCTGCGTGTCGAACAAGGCCATGTCGATGGTTGCGCCCTCGCCGGTCTGCTCGCGCCGATAAAGCGCGGCCAAGATTGCGCTGGCGGCGTACATGCCGGTGAACAGGTCGGCGACGGCAACGCCGACCCGCATCGGGCCGCCGCCCGGCTCGCCGTCAGGAAGGCCGGTCAAGCTCATCAGCCCGCCCATTCCCTGGATGATATAGTCATATCCGGCACGCGCCGCGTAGGGCCCATCCAGCCCGAAGCCCGTGATGGAGGCGTAGATCAGCCTAGGATGGGTTGTGCGCAGGCTTTGGGCGTCGAGCCCAAACTTCTTGAGGCCGCCAACCTTGAAGTTCTCGACGATGACGTCGGCGTCCGCCGCCATCTTCCGGACCAGGGCTGCGCCTTCTTCCGTCGCGAAATCGATGGCCACCGACCGCTTGCCGCGGTTGGCGGCAAGGAAATAGGCCGCTACCTTCTGGTCGCCAAATTCGAGCCAGGGTGGGCCCCAATGGCGCGTATCGTCGCCGGCGCCGGGCTTTTCGATCTTGATCACGTCCGCGCCGAGATCAGCCAGCAGCTGCGTTGCCCAAGGCCCTGCAAGGACTCGGCTGAGGTCGAGGACCCGAACCCCCGCGAGCGGCTTCACGCCACCCGCCGTCCAAATAGGCCTGGGCGCACGTCGGAAAGGATGGCCTGCGCCGCGTTATGCCCCGGCGCGCCGGTCACACCACCGCCCGGATGCGCACCGGATCCACAAAGGTAGAGGCCGGGAAGCGGCATGCGATAGTTAGACGCGCCGATCATCGGCCTGGCGCTGAACAGCTGGTCCGACCCCATCTTGCCGTGGAAGATATCGCCTCCAATCAGGCCGAACCGCCGTTCCAGGTCGAGCGGCGAATGGATCTGGCGGGCAACGACCGATTTGGCGAATCCCGGAGCGTGGGCGTCGACCGTGGCGATGATCGTGTCAGCCGCCCTTTCGCGTTCATCATCCCACGATCGACCGTCAGGCAATTTATAGCGGAAATGCTGGCAAAACAGGCTCGCCACATGCTTGCCCTTCGGCGCCAGGCTAGTGTCGAGCGTCGAAGGGATCAGCATTTCGATGACCGGCTGCGACGACCAGCCGTTGAGCGCCGCATCCGCGTGTGCGCGGTGCATATAGTCCATGCTTGGCGCCATGATGATGCCGGCAGTCAGGTGGTCGCCGCGGCCGGGAAACGAGGTAAAGTTCGGCAGCTTGTCGAGCGCGACGTTCATCCGGAAAGTCGCGCTTTCACAGCCCCAATGGGTGAAATGTTCCTCCACCTGGTGGCTGACCGAGCCCTTGGGCACCAGCCGGTCGAACAGTAGCTTGGGGTTTACGCCAGCGACGATGGTCGGCGCGCGCCACGTCTTGCCGCCTGCCGCCAGTCCGGCCGCGCGACCCTTCTCGACGATGATTTCACTGACCGGCGCATTGAGGACAATGTCGACGCCCGCCTCGCGGCAGGCCTTGGCCATCGCCTGGGTAATCGCGCCCATTCCGCCGATCGCATGGCCCCATGCACCAGGCACCCCGGCCGCCTCGCCGAACAGGTGGTGCAACAGTACATAGGCCGTACCGGGCGTATAGGGCGAAGCGAAATTGCCGACGATCCCGTCGAAGGCGAACAGTGCCTTGGTCAGATCGCCCGCGAAAAACCGGTCGAGAATGTCGCCGGCGCTCTTGGTAGCGAACTCGTGGACGATCCGCACCTCGTTGGTCGAAAGCCCGATCAGGTCACGGCCAAGGCTGGCGAGCTGCGGCAGCCCCCTCAGTCCAGCCCCGGCTTCGGGAGGTGCCTTCAGCAGCCATTTGCGGATCAGCGGGACGACCGTGTCCAGCTCTTCGTGGTAGCGGTCATAGGCGGCGCCGTCCGCGGGGACGTGCCGCGCGATTTCCGACCGCGTTAGCCCGTCGCGCCCGGCAAGCAGGTAACTGCGCCCAGGTCCGGGCAGGAAATTGTCGATCTTGCGCAGCACGACATTCAGGCCATGGCGCTCCAGCTCCATGTCCTTGATCACCTTTGGCTGGAGCAGCGAGACGGTGTAGCTCGCTGCGCTGTTCCGGAAGCCTGGATGGAACTCATCGGTCACGGCGGCACCGCCGACCTTGTCCGCAGCTTCCAGTATCGCGACCTTGAGGCCTTTCTTGGCCAGATAATGGGCACAGGTCAGGCCGTTATGACCGGCCCCGATGATCAATATGTCGTGCAATTGCGTTGGTCTCCGTTCGTCCTCGGTCCCTACTCAGGACCAACGGTCACCGACAAGCCCTTCAGCGCATCAATACCAATTCTTCGGACATGGTGGGGTGCAGCGCGACGGTTGCGTCGAAATCGGCCTTCTTGAGCCCGGCTTTCACTGCGACTGCGGCGGCTTGCAGGATTTCTGGTGCGTCCGGCCCGATCATATGGATGCCGACGACCCGGTCGGTGGCTGCGTCGACGACCAGCTTGTAGAGCGAACGCTCATTGCGACCGGCGAGCACATTCTTCATCGGCCGGAAATCGCTGGTATAGGTCCGCACCTGGCCGAGCCTGTTGCGCGCCTGGCTCTCGGTCATGCCGACACTAGCGATCGGCGGATGCGAAAATACGGCGTGCGGCACGCAATCATGGTCGACTGTCCACGGATTGTTGCCGAACTCGCTGTCGGCGAAGGCGTGGCCCTCGCGGATCGCCACCGGGGTAAGCTGGATTCGGTCGGTGACATCGCCCACGGCAAAAATGGACGGCACGCTGCTCTGGCTGGTCGAGTCGACCTTGACTTCGCCACCTTCGCCCAGCTCGACTCCGGCGTCTTCCAGGCCCAGCCTTTCAGTATTGGGGATACGGCCGGTCGCGAACAGCACTGCATCTGCTTCAATGTCATCGCAGCCTTCCATGTCGACGAACAGGCCGCCGTCCTCCCGCTTCTCGATCCGGTTGAAGCTCGAATTGAAGCGAAACTCGATGCCCTTGGTCATCGAGATCTGCAGCAGCCGATCGCGCATCTGCTCGTCATAGCCGCGCAGGATCTGGTCCGATCGGTTCACGACGATCACATGGCTTCCAAACTGGTGGAAGATGCCGGCGAACTCGTTGGCGATATAGCCGCCGCCAGCAATCACGATCCGCCTCGGCAGCTTGTCGAGGTGAAACACCTCGTTCGAGCTGATGGCGTGCTCGATGCCGTCAATGTCGGGCATGTTCGGACGGGCGCCGGTCGCGATCAGGATCTTGCGGGCGCTAATTGTGCGCCCATTGGCCAGCCTAACCTCGTTTCCCCCGGTTAGCGTCGCCCGCTCATGGAATATCTCGACTTGATGGTTAGTCAGGGTTTGCTTGTAGAGTCCTTCCAACCGCGACACTTCGGCAAGCACATTGTCGCGCAAGACCGTCCAGTTGAACTCGCATTTCGGCACATCCCAGCCGAACATTGCTGCATCGTTTAGGTCTTCGGCGAAATGGGCCCCGTAGACGAGCAGCTTCTTCGGTACGCAGCCGCGAATGACGCATGTCCCGCCAACCTTATGCTCTTCGGCGATCGCCACCCTTGCGCCGTGCGCCGCGGCGATGCGCGCCGCCCGGACACCGCCCGATCCGGCGCCGATCACGAACAGGTCAAAATCCGCCATCACATCCTCCGAAAAAGGCGGATGTCGTCGCTTCGGCCACCGAAGGCCAATCGATTTTGGGTATGGACATCATCCCGCAGCTCATAGGCCGGCCCGCTCGATAAGGTCGCGCGTCGAAGGATCCAGGTGCGCCCGCCCCTCCGGCTCGTCGAGCGTGCGCGCCATCTCCTTGCCCAGCTCTACGCCGAACTGGTCGAACGGGTTGATGCCAAGCAAGATCGCATTGGCGAAGGTGCGATGCTCGTAAAAGGCGATCAGCGCACCTAGTGAGCGCGCATCGAGGCGTTGCAGCAAGATTGTCGTCGACGACCGATTGCCCGGATAGGCGCGCGCAGCGTCTTCATGCTCGCGTCCGGCCATCAATGCCGCGCCTTGCGCAAAGCAGTTGCCGAGAAGCAGCTGATGGTGACGCGGGTCGACGCTGTCTTCGCTCTCGACGACGGCGACGAATTCGACCGGGATTGCTGTCGTACCCTGATGAAGCAGCTGGAAAACGGCGTGCTGCGCATCCGTCCCGACACCGCCCCAGGTCACGGGCGCGGATGGCCTGCCCAGCGGCTCGCCTTCGGCGGTCGCCGATTTGCCGTTCGATTCCATCTCGAGCTGCTGGAGATAGTCGGGCAAGAGCCTCAGCCGCTCGTCATAGGCGAAGACGGCGCGGCTCTGGATACCCCTCGCCTGGGTGTAATAGAGGTCGGCGAATGCCGTGAGCAACGCCACATTGGCGACTCCGTCGGTCAGCTTCACGTGGCGGTCCATCTCCGCTGCACCTTCGAGTAATTCCTCGAAGGGCCCCCAACCCAGGGCCAAGGCAACCGATAGTCCCACCGAGGACCAGAGCGAGTAGCGGCCGCCCACGCCTTCGCCGAATGGCAGGACGCGGGTTTCGTCGATGCCGTAGTGAATCGCCTTTTCGGGAGCGGCCGTGACCGCGATCACTTGGCCGTAAGGGTCGGAAACCCCCGCCTCGCGCAGCCATTCCAGCGCCGTGTTGAGGTTGGTCAGCGTCTCGGTCGTGGTGAAGGTCTTGCTGACGGCGACCAATAGGGTCGATGCGGGGTCGAGGCCCCAGGTCGCCTCGTCGAATGCCTCGCCGTCGATGTTGGACAGGACGCGCACTTCATAGCGATCGGCGTCCCGACCGAGCGCATCGATGACCAGGTCAGGGCCCAGGGCCGAACCGCCGATGCCGATATGCAGGATCGATTCGATCTCGCCGAATGCGCCGCCCTCGATCGCGTCGATCAGGCTGCGCATCCTTGCATGGCGCTCGGCTGCCAGGTGATTGTCTTTGGCTGTTCCTTCGCCACGCTCGGCGACATGCGTTGCGGACCGGCCTTCGGAAAAATTGACGATGTCACCGGCAAACAAGGCGTCGCGGGCACCGGAAAAGTCGACCGCATAGGCCAGGACGGAAAATGCGTCGATCAGCTCCTCATCGAGGTGCGTCTTCGACCAGTCGAAGTGAATCGAGGCGATATCGCGCGACAGGCGCTGCACCCTTTCACTATCTGCCGAGAACAGCTCGGTCAGCCGCGCCGGCTGATGAGCCTCGATCGTTCGCCATGCAGCGTTGCAATCCAGAATCGCCATGGCGAGCCTAATAGTCGGGCGCCCGGCATTTGCCATCCCCGCTTGACCTTCATCGCTTGAGCCTCAAAAGCGGCCTGGCATGGCTTTCCGATTTTTCCGCCGCCGCCACTACGCCGGTCCGCCTTCCGCCGATGCGAAGGAAACGCCGGGTAGTTTCTTGAAATCCCTGCTGATTCTGGCGTTGCTGGCCTGGGCATTGCGCAGCCTGATTGTCGCGCCGTTCAGCATTCCGTCCGGTTCCATGCTGCCGACGATGATGATCGGCGACTATCTGTTCGTGTCTAAATGGCCTTACGGCTATTCCAGCGCCAGCTTCCCCTTTGAATTTCCGCCGTTCGAGGGACGAGTATTCGGCTCCCTGCCGCAACGTGGCGACGTGGTCGTGTTCGAAGGTCCGATGGGTCAGGACGTCGTCAAGCGGGTCATCGGCCTGCCCGGCGATACGATCGCCGTCGAACAGGGCGTGGTAATCCTCAACGGCACACCCGTTCGGCGCGAACGGTTGCCGGACGTTGCCATCCCCATTTCACCCAACAGCCCGTGCCGGGTGGTTGCACCGGCAGTCCCGATGACCCGTCCGGGGCCGGACGGACGAAATGCATGCATTTATCCCGTGTACCGCGAATCCCTGCCCGAGGGTGCCAGCTACACCGTGCTCGACCAGACCGATTCCAGCTACGCCGACAATTTTGGACCGGTGACAGTCCCTCAGGGCCATTTGTTCATCATGGGTGACAACCGCGACGACAGCCTCGATAGCCGCTACCCGGTGATCTCCGGGGGCATGGGTTTCGTGCCCGTCGACCGCGTCGTCGGCCGCGCCGAGATGGCATTCTGGTCGACCGACGGCAGCGCTTCCTGGGTCAATCCGCTGAGCTGGTTCTCGGCGCTGCGAACGGAGCGCCTTGGTACCGATTTTCATCCATGATCAAATTACCGCCATTCATCGGCGAGGTGCTCGGCGGCGAGCCACGGGATCCCAAGCTGTTCGAACGCGCACTGACTCATGGCAGCCACGGCCGCGACACCTATGAGCGGCTCGAATTCCTCGGCGACCGGGTCCTTGGCCTGATTGTCGCAAGCTGGCTGTACCAGCGCTTTCCCAATGAGCCGGAAGGCAAGATGAGCCGCCGCTACAATGCGCTGGTGGCGCGCGAAACCTGCGCCGAAGTCGGCCAGGCGCTCGACCTTCCGCGCTTCATCCGGCTGGGCCGGCAAGCGCGCGAAGACAATGCCAGCATGAGCGAAAATGTCGTCGGCGACGTGGTCGAAGCGATCATCGGCGCCATTTTCCTTGACGGCGGGCTGGAGCGTGCCGAGGTGTTCGTGAAGGCCAATTGGGCGCCATTTCTCGAAGGGCAGCGCAAGGCGCCTGTCCATCCCAAGTCGGCGCTGCAGGAAGTTGCCGCCGAACGAAAGCTGGGCGTCCCGGCCTATGAGATGATGGCCCGCTTCGGGCCGCACCATGCCCCGCGCTTCCGGGTCAAGGTGAGCCTTGGAAGCCATGGCGAGGCCGAGGCAGAGGGCGCGTCGAAGCAGGAAGCCGAGACTGCGGCCGCGATCGCTCTGCTGGAGCAGATCCAATGAGCCGCTGCGGCCTCGTCGCGGTGCTCGGCGCGCCCAACGCCGGCAAGTCGACGCTCGTCAATGCGCTGGTCGGCCAAAAGGTCGCCATCGTCAGCCCCAAGGCCCAGACGACGCGCGCCCGCCTGATGGGCATTGCGCTGGAGGACGGCGCCCAGATCCTGCTGGTCGATACGCCCGGCATCTTCGCGCCCAGCCGCCGGCTCGACCGGGCAATGGTCAAGGCAGCCTGGGAAGGGGCAGAGGACGCCGACCGGGTCGTGCTGGTCATCGATGCGGCCGCCAGGCTTGGCGGCAAGGTCGAGCAGATGATCGAGGGTGTCGAAGCACGCCCCGAGCCTCGCATCCTGGTGCTCAACAAGGTGGATATCGCGAAAAAG
Source organism: Sphingomicrobium sp. (assembly GCA_035720125.1). GTDB lineage: Bacteria > Pseudomonadota > Alphaproteobacteria > Sphingomonadales > Sphingomonadaceae > Sphingomicrobium. Next base: position 27,248 of record DASTOV010000195.1, read on the forward strand.
AATGACTTGCTCGTCCTCGCCGCGCGATTGTCCGAGCGGCTGAAGCCGGAGGCGGTGTTCATGATCTCCGCATCGACCGGCGACGGGGTGCCGGAGCTGAAAACGCACCTGGCCAATGCCATGCCCGAAGGCCCATGGCACTTCCCCGAAGACCAGCTGACCGACGTCACCGACCGGATGATCGCGGCCGAGCTGACGCGCGAGCAGCTTTACCACCAGCTCCACGCCGAATTGCCCTATGCCAGCGCAGTTGCGACCGAGAAATGGGAGGACCGCAAGGACGGCTCGACCGTCATCCACCAGCAGATCTTCGTCGAGCGCGACAGCCAGAAGGCAATCGTCGTCGGCAAGGGCGGATCACGGCTCAAGCAGATCGGCGCCGCCGCACGCGAGGCAATTGGCGAGCATCTCGGCCGCAAGGTCCACCTGTTCCTGCACGTCAAGGTCAACCCCCGCTGGGGCGAGGATCGCGGGCTATACGAGGACATCGGGCTGGAGTGGAGCGAGTAATGTTCCCCGGCGAAGGCCGGGGCCCAGTCCGCTGCCTAAGGCAGCGCCTGCGGCGCTGGTCTAGGCTCCTGCCTTCGCAGGAGAACTGCCCAGCACCTCCTCCACCCATTTCGGCACCACTTCTCCCGCCGGCCCAAAGTGCCGTTCGTCAAAGAAGATGCTGCCCTGGCTCGGCTCCAGGTTGATTTCCACGCAATGTGCTCCGCAATAGCGCGCGGTCTGGACGAAGCCCGCCGCCGGGTAAACCGCCCCGGACGTTCCGATCGACACGAACAGGTCGCAATTCATCAGCGCCCGGTCGATCCGTTCCATCTCGTAAGGCATCTCGCCGAACCAGACGATGTCGGGCCGCACCCGCCCGGCAATCTGGCAGACCGGGCAGGCAGCACCCTCCCCCATCGGCCCAGCCCAGGCGAACCGCTCGTCGCAGGCCAGGCACCAGCCGCTGGTCAGCTCGCCATGCATATGCAACAGACGCTTCGATCCGGCACGCTCGTGCAGGTCATCCACATTCTGGGTAACGAGCAGCATGTCACCGGCCCATACTGCATCGAGCCTCGCCAGCGCCTGGTGCGCGGCGTTGGGTTCGACCTCCGTCAGGCGAGCCCTCCGGGCGTCGTAGAATGCGTGGACCAACGCCGGGTCGCGTACATAGGCTTCTGGCGTTGCCACATCCTCGACCCGATGGCCCTCCCACAGGCCGTCCGGCCCGCGAAAGGTCTTTAGGCCGCTTTCGGCGCTGATCCCGGCCCCGGTCAGGATGACAATGTTGCGATAATCCGACATGACCGTTGTTTACGAGCCTCGCCTGATGTCCGCCATGGGTGGAAAGCGCAC
>DASTOV010000196.1:0-5693 GCA_035720125.1 Sphingomicrobium sp.
TGCCCCAAGATGCCGCTTGTCCTTTGTTCGAAGGGAATAGAGGAAAGCAGCGGCAAGCTGTTGCACGACGTCGCGCACGAAATATGCCCGACCTCGCCGATCGCGGTGCTGTCGGGGCCGACCTTTGCACATGAAGTGGCCGCGGGGCTGCCGACCGCAGTGACGCTCGCCTGCAGCGACAAGGAGCTGGGCCTGGCGCTCCGTAGTCGGATCAATCTTCCAGCCTTCCGTACCTATTGCACCGACGACGTCGCCGGTGCGGAGGTCGGCGGTGCGGTCAAGAATGTGCTGGCGATCGCCTGTGGCGTGGCGGAGGGGCGCCGCCTCGGCCAGAACGCCCGCGCTGCGCTGATCGCCAGGGGCTTTGCCGAAATGATCCGCTTCGGCGTCGCCATGGGCGGGCGCCGCGAAACACTGGCCGGCTTGTCGGGGCTCGGCGACCTGGTGCTGACCTGTTCGTCGACCAGCAGCCGCAACTTTTCGCTCGGCAAGGCCATGGGCGAGGGCAAATTGGCAGCCGATCTGCTGAAGGACCGGCGCACCGTGGCGGAAGGGGCGTACACCGCGCCGGTGCTCGACCGCATCGCCAAGGAAAATGACATCGACATGCCGCTGGTCGACGCCGTCACGACGCTTCTTTCGTGCAAGGTCGGCATCGATGAACTGCTGGATGCCATGCTCAGCCGCCCGCCCGGGGACGAGGAAGACTGAGCTTGGCTAGAAATCGATGGCGATGCCCTTTTTCTCCCAATCGCCATAGCGGGTGGGATCGAGCCTTTCCTCCTCGCCGGCGGGTTGGCCGGTTGCGACCATATGCGGCTCGGGCACAGGCGGGGACTTCGACAGATAGGCCGGGGCCTTCACATGCTTTGGCCGTTTCATGTCCGCGCCAATGATGCCTAAAGGGCGACATGCCAAGCCCTGAAGGTCCGATGGAAGGAGTAGCGGCACGGCGAACCGCCTTGCGCATCCTGGATGCAGTGCTGCGGCGCGGCCAGACGATGGACAATGCCGCCCAGGGTGCGCGCGATCTGCCGCCGGCCGATGCGGCCCTCGCCAGCGCCATCGCCGGCGAAACGCTGCGCCGCATTCCCGATCTTGATTTGATCATCGACGGGGCGACGCGTCACAGGCTGCCGGACGACAGCAAGGCGCGCATGGTGCTCCGAATGGCGCTGGCGCAGAAAGTTGGCCTCGGGACGCCAGATCACGCGCTGGTGGCGACCGCGTTGCCGCTGGTCGATGGCGGCCCGCGCCGACTGGTGCATGGGGTGCTGGGAACGCTGCTGCGCCAAGGGCTGCCGCCCATGGACGCGCCACGCCTTCCGGACGAGGTCGAACAACGCTGGCGCAAGGCCTGGGGCGATGACGTCGTGGCGGCGGCGCGACGTGCCATCGCCCATCGCCCATCACTCGATCTCAGCTTTGCCAGCGATGCGGCTTGCGCCGGCTTCGGTGAAGGCGTCTCTCTCGCGCCCCGCCACCGCCGCCTCGATCATGCTGGCGCCGTGACGGGGTTGGCCGGTTTTGCCGAGGGTCGTTGGTGGGTCCAGGATCTCGCTGCTTCGCTGCCGGCAAGACTTGTGCCCGATGGCGCGAAACAGGTGCTTGATGCCTGCGCGGCGCCGGGCGGGAAGACGATGCAGCTGGCAGCGGCGGGTCACGCCGTCGTCGCGCTTGATCGGTCGGAAAGTCGTCTGGCCCGACTTTCCGACAATCTTAGGCGCACCGGCCTGCAGGCGGAAACCATCCTGGCCGACGTTCTCGATTGGGTGCCCGATATGCGGTTCGATGCCGTGCTGCTCGATGCGCCCTGCTCGGCCACCGGAACATTCCGTCGCCACCCGGAAGTCCTCTATCGCGCACGCCGCGCCATCATCGAGGAAAATTCCGGGCTGCAGGCGCGCCTCTTGGCGCGATGCGCGGACTGGGTACGGCCGGGCGGCAGCCTGGTATATGCAGTGTGCAGCCTCGAGCCGCAGGAGGGCGAAGAGCGGATCGAGCAACTCCTGGCCGTTCGGCCCGATTTTCGGCTGGTGCCAGCGCCGATACTGGTCGAGGGTGTGATGCCCGCACCGCGCGGCTGGCTGCGGGTTCTTCCCGGCATGATGGAAATGCAGGGAGGGTTGGATGGCTTCTTCACCGCGCACCTTGTCCGGAACGGCGCTTAAGCGTTAATGGCCCCATGGCCCGTCCGCTCATCTCCCCATCGATCCTCTCCGCCGATTTCGCGAAGCTTGGCGAGGAGGTGCGCGCAATCGATGCCGCCGGCGCCGACTGGATCCACATCGACGTGATGGATGGGCATTTTGTACCCAACCTTACGATCGGCCCGGGGGTGGTGAAGGCGCTGCGCAGCTACAGCGACAAGCCATTTGATGTCCATCTGATGATTTCGCCGGTCGACAATTTCCTTGACGCATTTGCCGAAGCGGGCGCCGACGTCATCACGGTTCATCCTGAGGCAGGGCCCCACCTTCACCGCACGATCCAGCGCATCAAGGCGTTGGGGAAGAAGGCCGGGGTGTCGCTCAATCCCGCGACACCCGCCAAGATGCTCGACTATGTGCTGGAAGAAGTCGATCTCGTGCTGGTGATGAGCGTCAATCCCGGCTTCGGCGGGCAGAAGTTCATCGCCTCGCAGCTGAAGAAGATCGAAGCGATCGCCAACCGGATCGCCAAGGAGGATCTGGTCGTCGACATCGAGGTCGATGGCGGGATCGATGCCGCGACTGCGCCCCAGGCGGTCGACGCCGGCGCGACGGTGCTGGTCGCCGGCACGGCGGCATTTAGCGGCGGTCCTGACAGATATGCAGCCAATATCGTCGCTCTTCGGGGAGGCGCATGAGCGACGAACGGCTGGGCCGGCTCGCCAAAGGCTCATTATTCTCGCGACTGTTCGGCCAAGGTCGACAACCGCTGCGGCTCGTTGCCGTTCCGCGTGATCATGTGGTGGGCGACCGGGCGCGGGGCGACGCGCTGCTGGGTGGACGGCTCGTATTTGGCAACGAGGAAGTCAACTTCGCCGACATTGATTTCGCCGAACTCGGCACGCGTGGACTGCTGGCGCGTGAGCTGCAGGGATTCGCCTGGCTGCGCGACTTGTCCGCGTCGGCTAGCCGGGAAAAAGGTGCTCGTCTGGCCGAGGCGATTGTCGGCCGCTGGCTGATTGCCCATGGCCCGCGGATCGATGACGCCTGGGCGCCCGAACTCTGGGGCGAACGCATCCTCTTCTGGACCGCCTATGCGCCCTATATCCTTTCCAGCCGCGACTCCAGCTATCGCTCGGCGCTTCTCAACACGCTCGCCCGTGGCGCCAGGCACCTCGACGGCACCGCCGACAGGGCGCCACCCGGCCTGCTTCGGATCACGGCCTGGGCCGGCGCGCTTGTCGTGGCATTGACCGTCCAGGGCGCGCTCTCGCGCCTGTCACGCGCCGAATCCGGCCTGATGCGAGCGCTCGCCGGCGCCCAGTTCGAGGATGGCGGGCTGATGAGCCGTAATCCGCAGGAGCAACTGCTGCTGGTCGATCGGCTGGGACTTGTCCGCGCCGCCTATTTCGCCGCCAAGCAGACCCAGCCCGACGCGCTCGAAAGCGCCGCGGCTGCGGCACTGGCCGCGCTCCACGGCGTTACGATGGGCGACAATGCCTTGTCGAGCTGGCAAGGCGGCAATCCGGGCGATCCGGCCCGTCTGTCAGCGCTTGTCGAAGGTTGCGGCCTGCGCGCGCGCCCACTCCGCCAGGCGCGCGGATGGGGTTATCAGCGGCTGTCGGCACTTGGCACGATTGTCGTCGTCGATGCCGCCCCTCCGCCTCCAGCCAAGATGACCGCTGGCGGCAGCGCGTCGACGCTTGCCATGGAAATGAGCGATGGGGCCCAGCGATTGGTCGTCAATTGCGGCGGTCCCGGCATGATCCCGACGTCATTGCCGCCGGAGCTCATCCTGGCGTTGCGGTCCACCGCCGCCCATTCGACGCTGGTGCTCGACGATATGAATTCGACGGCGATCATGCCGGAAGGCAGCCTTGGCAAAGGCGTTACCGACGTCGAACTCGCACGCGGAGAGGATAACGACTGCTCGCGGCTCGAAGCCAGCCACGACGGCTATGTGAAGGGGTTCGGCCTGGTGCACCAGCGTCGCCTGAGCCTCGGCAACGACGGCAAGGAAGTGCGCGGCGAGGACCGGTTGATCGCCAGGGGGCGCAAGAAGATCCGGGAGTCCGTGGCGTTCGCAATCCGTTTTCACCTGGCGCCGGGCGTCGAGGCGACGATGACCGCCGACGGCATGGGTGCGATCCTGCGCTCGACCGGGGCTCCGCCGTGGAATTTCCGTTGTCGGGGGGCGATGCTCCAGGTCGAGGATAGCCTGTTCGTCGACGGGCGCGGGCACGCGGTGCCGACGCTGCAACTGGTTGTCGTCGGGGAACTATCCGCTATTGGCGGCGAAATCGCCTGGCAGTTCCGGCGCTCAAGCTAACCGAGGATTCGTAGATGACCGATATCGTGCCCATCCGGCGGGCGCTCATTTCCCTGTCCGACAAGTCTGGGCTCGACACGCTTGCCGCCGGGCTCGCCAAGGAAGGAGTCGAGCTGATTTCGACGGGCGGTACTGCAGCGAAGTTGCGCGAACTGGGGCATCAGGTGCGCGACATCTCTGACGTAACGGGCGTACCGGAGATGATGGATGGGCGCGTGAAGACGCTTCACCCCAAGGTTCATGGCGGCCTGCTCGCGGTCCGTGACAATGCGGAACATGTTGCGGCAATGGAAGCGCATGGCATCAGCGCGATCGACCTGGTCGTCGTCAATCTCTATCCATTCGAAGCCACCGTCGCCCGCGGCGCATCGCGCGATGAGATCATCGAGAATATCGACATCGGCGGCCCGTCGATGGTCCGTTCGGCCGCCAAGAATCATGACCATGTCGCGGTCGTCACCGACCCCGCTGACTATGCGGAGCTGATCGACCAGCTCGCACGGCAAGGTGGCACTACCCTGGCCTTCCGCCGAAAGCTTGCGGCCAAGGCATATGCCCTGACGGGTGCCTATGACTCGATGATCGCATCATGGTTCGCGTTCGCCGACCAGGGCGAAGCCTATCCCGACACGCGCTTCATTGTCGGCAAGAAGGCGCAGGAGCTGCGCTACGGTGAGAATCCGCACCAGAAAGCCGCTCTCTATCTGCCGATGGGATCGTTGCGATCCGGCGTCGCGCAGGCGCGGCAAGTGCAGGGCAAGGAATTGAGCTACAATAACCTCAATGACGCCAACGCGGCATTGGAACTGGTTGCCGAATTCCGTGATGGGCCGCCGACGGTGGTGATCGTCAAGCATGCCAATCCCTGCGGCGTGGCCAGCGCCGACAGCCTGCTCGATGCCTGGAACCAGGCGCTGGCCTGCGACAGCGTGTCTGCATTCGGCGGAATCGTTGCGGCCAATCGCAGACTGGACGGCGCGACGGCAGATGCGATCTGCGACATCTTCACCGAGGTGGTGGTGGCGCCCGACGCTGACGAGGCGGCAATCGCAGCCTTTGCGCGAAAGAAGAACCTTCGCCTGCTGTTGACCGGTGGCCTGCCTGACCCGGCGCGCGGCGGCCAGACGGTGCCCCTGATCGCCCAGGTCCCGGGGCTGAGCTGCCACGCGGCGGCGTGCGCCTCCATGGTGGCCTGGCGTGACGAGGTCCCACCG
>DASTOV010000197.1:0-3000 GCA_035720125.1 Sphingomicrobium sp.
TGGCCTCATCGACAAATATGGCGCCGACGCGTTGCGCTTCACGCTGGCGGCGATGGAAAGCCAGGGCCGCGACATCAAGCTCGACGAGAAAAGGGTCGAGGGCTACCGCAACTTCGCGACCAAGCTGTGGAACGCGGCGCGCTTCCTTCAAGGCAACGGGGTCGGCGCTTCGCGAAGCATTGCCGCGCCGGATGCCAGCCTGCCCGTCAACCGCTGGATCATCGGCGAGATCGTCGAGACGTTGGCCAGGCTCGACAAGGCCTTCACTGAGCTGCGCTTCGACGACATGGCCGACGCCATCTACCACTTCACCTGGGGCACCTTCTGCGACTGGTATGTCGAGCTGGTGAAGGGCGCGTTCGACGAGGAGACCCGCACGGTCGCCGCCTGGGCGTTCGACCAGATCCTCGTGATGCTCCATCCCTTCATGCCGTTCGTCACCGAAGAGCTGTGGCACAGCATGGGCGAGCGTCCCTATGAACTGATCGTCGCCAAGTGGCCGGAGCCCGAGGCCCGGCGTGACCCCGACGCCGCACGCGACATCGGCGGACTGGTCGAGGTGATCGACCAGGTTCGCGCCATGCGAGCCGAGCTCAACATTCCATGGAGCGCCAACCTTGTACCGCACGTCGTTGGCGGAAACGCTGCAATGATCGAGCGGTTGACCGAAAATGCCGCGACCCTTGCTCGCATGGCCAAGCTGGGCGGCGCGGTACCGGCCGACGCCGTCCCGCATGGCTCGGCGCAAATTGTCGTTGCCGGCGTAACCATTGCCTTCCCACTGGAAGGCGCAATCGACCTCGATGCCGAAAAGGCTCGTCTTTCCAAGGCGGTCGCGGCTGCCGAAAAGGATCGCGATCAGCTAGCGGCCCGCCTTGGCAATCCATCCTTCACCGAACGGGCCAGGCCCGAGGCGGTCGAGAAGGCCCGCGCCGACCACGACGCCCGCGCCGCCGAGGCGGAACGGCTGTCGGCGGCGCTCGCGCGTCTTGGGTAAGCCGAAATTCTTCGTCATCCCCGCGCAAGCGGGGACCCAGCCAAACAAGAAAAACTAGGTTCCCGCTTTCGCGGGAATGACGATAAGGGGGTCGCATGAAATCATCTTTCCCCGCCATGCGCATGCGGCGTGGTCGGTCCGCGCCCTGGATCCGGGCGATGCTGGCCGAGAACAGGCTGCATCCCAGCGACCTCATCTGGCCTTTGTTCATCTGCGAAGGCGAGGGGCAGGAGGAGCCGATTTCGACCCTCCCCGGTGTCAGCCGCTGGTCGGTCGACCGGCTGGCGGTCAAGGCGAGGGAGGCTCGCGATCTCGGCATTCCCTGCATCGCCCTGTTCCCCAATACGCCGCCGAGCCTGAGGACCGAGGACGCGCGCGAGGCGCTCAACCCGGACAATCTCATTTGCCGGGCGATCAAGGCGATCAAGGACGCGGTGCCCGAGGTCGGGGTGCTGACCGACGTTGCGCTCGATCCTTACACGGCCCACGGCCATGACGGGCTGACCGACGACAAGGGCCGGGTGCTGAATGACGAGACGGTCGCGGTGCTGGTCCAGCAGGCGCTGGTCCAGGCGATTGCGGGTGCGGACATCGTCGCGCCTTCGGATATGATGGATGGCCGCGTCGGCGCCATCCGCCAGGGGCTGGAAGCCGCCGGCCGCCATGACACAGCGATCATGGCTTACGCCGCGAAATATGCCTCGGCCTTTTACGGCCCGTTCCGCGACGCCGTCGGCAGCCGCGGCCTCTTGAAGGGCGACAAGCGCGGCTACCAGATGGATCCGGCCAATGGTGAGGAGGCATTGCGCGAAGTGGCGCTTGACCTCGCGGAGGGTGCGGACATGGTGATGGTCAAGCCGGGTCTGCCCTATCTCGATGTGCTGGCGCGGGTTAGGCAGGCGTTCGGTGTGCCGACGTTCGCCTATCAGGTGTCGGGGGAGTATGCGATGATCGAGGCGGCCGCCGCCGCGGGGGCAGGCGAGCGCGACGCGCTGGTGCTGGAGACACTGCTGGCCTTCAAGCGCGCGGGGGCATCTGGCGTCCTTACCTATCACGCACCGCTCGCTGCCCGGCTGATCCAGGGTTAGCCGATGGAGGAGGAACCACAACAGTCGGGCACGCGCCGCGACGTCGGGGTCTGGGGCGCGGCCTTTCTCGCCCTCAACGGCATGATCGGGGCGGCCATTTTCGGCCTGCCGGGCAAGCTTGATGCCGCAGTCGGAAGCTTTGCGCCGTGGCTGCTGTTGATCGGCGGGTTGGGCGTGATGTTGATCGCGCTCTGCTACGCCGACCTTGCCGGCCGCTTCGAAACGTCTGGCGGACCGCAGCTATATGCCAGCGCGGCCTTCGGAAAATTCATCGGCTTCCAGGCGGGCTGGATGCTCTATGCAGCGCGCGCCGCGGCCCTGGCCGCCAACGCCAATGTGCTCGTTGCCTACGCCCGAGTGCTCTGGCCCTCGCTTAATGGGCCTGCGACCATCATCGTCACCGTGGGGGCGATCACCGCGATCAATATCGTCGGCATTCGGCGCGCCGTGGACACGCTGGGTGCCATGACCATGCTCAAGCTGGCGCCGCTGCTGGTCATCGGCGCGCTGGGCCTCCTGCTGGCGCCCATATCGTCGCCGGCTCTGCCGCAATTCTCTGCGGTCGAAGGTGTTGCACTGGCCGCGCTCTATGCCTTTGTCGGCTTTGAGGCGGCGACGATCCCCGCCGGCGAAACGCGGGATCCGAAGCAGGCCATCCCTCGCGCCCTGCTGGTCACCGTGGCCGGGGTCACCTTGCTCTACGTGATGGTGCAGCTCGCCTATTCGGCTTCGGGCATCGGCGAGAGTGATGCGCCGCTGGCCGATCTCGCCGCACAATCGCTGGGTCCGATAGGTGCGCTCTTGATCGGCGCCAGCGCGATCATCTCGGTGCTGGCGAACCAGCTGAGCGCCGTGACGTCCATCTCGCGGATCACCTCGAGCCTTGCCGACCAGAGGCTGCTGCCGCGCTGGTTC
>DASTOV010000198.1:0-6390 GCA_035720125.1 Sphingomicrobium sp.
CCTCCTGCTTTTCCTGGTCGCAGCAGAGCCAATATTTGAACAAGTAGATGCCGTCGTCGACGATCTGCCTCTCGAAATCCGGAACCGCCTTCAGGAAGGCGGTGACCTGCTCCGACGAGGCGAAACCCATGACCGTTTCGACCCCGGCCCGGTTGTACCAGCTGCGGTCGAACAGGCTGATCTCGCCCCTTGCAGGAAAATGCTCAACGTAGCGCTGGAAATACCATTGGTTGCTTTCCCGCTCAGACGGCGCGGGCAATGCGACGACATGGCATTGTCGCGGATTGAGCGTGCTTGCGAACATGTGGATCGAGCCGCCTTTGCCGGCGGTGTCGCGGCCTTCGAATATCACCACAAGCCGCTGCTTGGTTTCCTGGATCCACCGTGCCGCGTCGCTCAGTTCATGGAGCAAAGGCTCAAGCGCCCTCTCATATTCCTTTTGGCTGATTTCCCCCATCGCAAGGCCCTCCAGCGGCGGAACTTAACGTGGATTATTCATAAGGAAAGGGCCGGGAGTGACCCCGGCCCCTTCCGACAATTGCCAGTGCAGCCAGGTTAGGTGCCGACGATCTCGGCAATGTCGAGCTTCACGCCTGGGCCCATCGTCGAGGAGATCGCGACCTTCTTGACATATTTGCCCTTGGCGCCCGACGGCTTCGCCTTGACGATGGCATCGACGAAGGCGTCGAAATTGGCCTTGAGGTCGGCTTCGGGGAAGCTCGCCTTGCCGATGCCGGCGTGGATGATGCCGGCCTTTTCGACGCGGAACTCCACCTGGCCCGACTTGGCGTCCTTGACCGCCTGGGCGATGTTCGGCGTGACGGTGCCCAGCTTCGGGTTCGGCATCAGGCCCTTGGGGCCCAGCACCTTTCCGAGGCGGCCGACGATGCCCATCATGTCCGGCGTCGCGATGACGCGGTCATAGTTGGTGTCGCCGCCCTGCATGGCTTCCATCAGGTCCTCGGCGCCGACGGTCTCTGCGCCCGCCTTCTTGGCCTCCTCGGCCTTGTCGCCCTTGGCGAACACGGCGACGCGGACGTCCTTGCCGGTACCCTTGGGCAGGTTGACGACGCCGCGAACCATCTGGTCGGCGTGGCGCGGGTCGACGCCCAGGTTGATCGCGACCTCGACAGTCTCGTCGAACTTCGAGGTTGCAAGGCTCTTCACCAGGCCGATCGCCTCTGCGACGCCGTAATGCTTCTGTGCCTCGACCTTGCCGGCCTGCGCCTTCAGCTTCTTCGTGAGCTTCGCCATGTCCTTAGCCCTCCACAACCTGGAGGCCCATCGCGCGGGCGGAGCCTTCGATGATCCTGGTCGCGGCCTCGATGTCGTTGGCATTGAGGTCCTTCATCTTCGCCTCGGCAATCTCGGCGAGCTGCGAGCGGCGGATCGTTCCGGCGGAAACCTTGCCCGGCTCCTTCGAGCCCGACTTCAATTTGGCCGCCTTCTTCAGGAGGAAGCTCGCCGGCGGCGTCTTGGTGGTGAAGGAGAAGCTGCGGTCGGCATAGACGGTGATCACCGTCGGGATCGGCGCACCCTTTTCCAGGTCCTGCGTCGCGGCGTTGAACGCCTTGCAGAATTCCATGATGTTGACGCCGCGCTGGCCCAGGGCGGGGCCGATCGGCGGTGACGGATTGGCGATGCCAGCCGGCACCTGGAGCTTGATATAGCCCGTGATTTTCTTTGCCATTTTTCTCACTCTCTAAGTCCGCTGGACCCCGGTCTGCGCCGGGGTTCGACGGAACGTCGAAGTTTAGCGGTCCAGACGGCGAGCCAAGCTCACCTCCCGCAAATCCAAATTGCTCTGGAAGCGCGCGCTTTTAGCAGAAACGGCGCGAGGTTCAAGCGCCCATAACGTCACAAAGGTCTCAAGGTGCGGCGCCTTTTCGCGTGTCCGGTGTGACGTTATGCGAGTTCAGGGATGGGAGCGGACGATAAGAAAGAGCCGGGCCATGATCTGCCAGAGGCGACCATGGCATGAAGGCTCACTGTAGGACAGGATTTTCGACCTAGAAGCGTAGGCTTGCACCACCATAGACTTCGAGATCAGCGGTGTTGCGAGTGAGGCCGATATTGGCGCCGACGTCGAGCTGGAATTTGCCACCGACGAGCCAGGCCAGCGCCGCGTCGGCCGAGGCCAGCGTCACCGTGTCGGCGGGGTCGAAATTGGTCTGGGTCCAGAGTTCGCCGTAGAGAGTCAGGCCGTTCGCGATCGGCCCGGATACATTGACCAGGTTGACCAGTGCCGCATGGTGGCCGTCGCCGTCCGCATCGGCCAGCAGGTCCAGCTCAGGTCCCAGCACGACCGTCACCGGGCTGGCGGTGGCGATGCTGATCGGCACCGCCAGCCCGCCCTCGACCTTGCCATTGCCGATGTCGCCGTCCGCCGTCGGCAGCTTCACGAAAGGGATGACGCCGACCTGGACCGGCGCTTCGTCAACAGTCAGCCGATGCTTGTAGCGGACAGTAAGGTCGCCGAAGCCCGAGGCACTGGATTTAATTCCACCGATTTTGGTCCTGGCACGGATATGGGGCGTGAAACCCACCTGGAGGTCCGAGCGGTCGCTGAGGCCCAGCTTCAGCACCGACGATCCCAGCGACAGTATTTTCGTTTCCGTGCCGTCCGCCTTGGTTCGCGACCAGGAAGCAGCCGAGCTTTCAAGCTGCCACTTGCCGACCGGCACCGTGCAGACCGCATTGGCCTTGGTCGGCCGGTCGGTGCAGATCGGAGTTTCTTCGGCCTGCTGGGAAAGAGCAGTAGCCGGAGCGGCGAGCAGCAGCGCTGCAGCAAATCGCATTAGTCCCATCGCTAGATTTCCAACTGGGATCCGAGCTCGACCACGCGGTTGGTCGGAAGCTTGAAGAACTCCATCGCGGACTCGGCGTTCTTGTTCATCCAGGCGAATAGCTGTTCGCGCCACAGCGCCATGCCGGGCCGCTTCGAGGCGATCAGTTTTTGCCGGCCGAGGAAGAAGCTGGTCGACATCATGTTGAGCGGTCCGCCCGCCATTTCGGCAAGCGCCAGGTCGCGAGGCACGTCGACATCGTCCATGAAGCCGTAGCGCAGGACTACCCGGTTGAATCCCTCCCCGTGACGCGTGACCTCGGTGCGATCCTTTGCCGGAAGGTGCGGCACTTCCTCGATGAGCACGGTCAGGATCACGACCCGTTCGTGCAGCACCTGGTTGTGCTTTATATTGTGGAGCAGCGCGGACGGAATCGTTTCGGCGCTCGATGCCATGAACACCGAAGTGCCGCGGATGCGATGCAGCGATCCTGCGGTCGACTTGATGAACACCGGCAATGGGATGGCGCCCTCCGCCAGCCTCGCGCGCAGCAGCATTCGCCCGGTCGACCAGGTGGTCAGGACGGTGAATACCACCGCCGCCACGGTCAACGGGAACCAACCGCCGTCGGCGATCTTGGTCAGGTTCGAGGCGAAATAGGCGGTGTCGACCAGGAAGAAGAGCCCGATCACCGCCGTGGCGAGCAGCACGTTCCACTTCCAAACGCGGAACAGCACCACGGCCATCATGCAGGTGGTGATGAACATCGTGCCGGTGACGGAGATGCCATAGGCCGACGCGAGCTTGGTGGATTCGCCAAAGCCCAGCACCAATAGGATAACCATGGCCAGAAGCGTCCAGTTTACGATCGGGATATAGATTTGTCCGGCGGCCTTGGCACTGGTGTGGCGGATGCTGAGGCGCGGCAGGAAGCCGAGTTGGATCGCCTGCCGGGTCACCGAGAAGGCCCCGGAGATCACCGCCTGGCTGGCGATGATGGTTGCCAGTGTGGCGATCCCGACCAGGGGAAGGCGGGCCCATTCCGGTGCCATCAGGTAGAAGGGGTTGCGCACAGTCTCGGGGTCGGCAAGCAGCAGCGCGCCCTGGCCCAGGTAATTGAGCATCAGGCAGGGGTAGACCAGTGTCAGCCAACTGATGCCGATTGCCTTGCGGCCAAAATGGCCCATGTCGGCATAAAGCGTCTCGGCCCCTGTCACCGCCAGGAAAACCGATCCGAGCGCGAGGAACGCCTTGGTCGGGTCGATGAAAAAGAAGTTGAAGGCCCAATAGGGGTTGAGCGCGCCGATAATCTCCGGATTTCCGATGATGTTCGCGACGCCAAGCACAGCCAACACGGTGAAATAGATGAGCACCACTGGGCCGAAGATGGCTCCGACCCTGGCCGTGCCGCGGGCCTGGATCAGGAAAAGGCCGACCAGGATGCCGATCGATACAGGCAGGATCAACGGTGAAAGGCGCGCCTCGGCGATTGCCAGCCCCTCGACCGCCGACAATACTGAAATCGCGGGAGTGATGATCGCATCGCCATAGAATAGCGCAGTTGCCAGGACGCCGAGCGTCACAAGGCTGAAAGTCCATTTGCCGCCCTCGACGGTGCGCGAAATCATCGCCAGCAGCGCGAACGACCCGCCCTCACCCTTGTTGTGGGCGCGCATGGTGACGAACACATATTTGGCCGTCACCACCAGCATCAGCGACCAGAAAATAAGCGACAGCACGCCAAGGACGTGGGGCTGGTCGATTGCCAGCGGGTGCGGTCCGATGAAGCTTTCCTTCATCGTGTAGAGTGGCGAAGTGCCGATGTCGCCGAACACGACGCCGATGGCGCCGAGCATCAGGGCGGGCAGGCCCTCCTTGGGCACATGATTGTCGACAGGCCCGGCTTCGGCCATTGCGGTATTCTTGCTCATGGACGGGACGTGGATGCGCGACGCGTAAAGATTCCATGTGGTTTTCGGGGGCAGGGCGTAAGAAACCCATCGGAAACGCCCCTGGAAACCTCGACGAACGGCGAGGCAAGGCGCATCTGGGGCGCCAATGAATAACGCTGATCCAGCAACGCCCTTGCAGCGCAAACCGACAGCCGTCGGCATTGTGCGGCCCTATGCCGAGACATTGGCCATGGTCGCGGCGTCAACCCTTGTGGGCATGCTGGTCGCGCCGCGGTGGGGCAATTCGGCGGTCGACCTGCTCTACTTACCGGCAGTTCTCGCCGCAGCGGGCTTTTACGGCCTGGGGCCGGGCCTCCTCGCAGCCGTCGCTTCTGCGCTGGCCTTCAATTTCTATTTCACGCAGCCCCTCCACACCTTTCGGATTACCAGCCCGGAAGATGTCGCAACGGTGGCCTTCCTGTTCCTTGTCGCGCTGGTCACCAGCCAGCTGGCCGCGCGCATGCGGGCCGAGGCGCGCGCCGCGGTAAGGAGCGCCGCCCGCAACGCGACGATCGCCGGCTTTGCCCGCAAGCTGCTGTCCTGCTCCAGCGACGATCAGATCGCCGGACTTGCCTGCCGCGAGCTGGCCAGTCTGTTTGAATGCAATGCGGTGATGATGGCCGGCGCGCCCGAGCCGCAACTTGTTGCCGCCCGGCCCGCGCATGCCACGCTGACCCCCAGCGACATCGCCGCCGCTGCCTGGGCAATCGAATCCGGTCAACCCGCCGGACGCGGGACTTCGTCGGTGATGGTCACCGAATGGGTCTTCTTTCCGGTGCGCTCGGATGACGCCATTCTCGGCGCCATCGGCCTGGCCCGCGACGACGGGGTGCGCCCGGTGCCAGCCGAGCAGCTCGATCTGCTCGACAGCTTGGTCGACCAGCTCGCGCTGGCGCTCGAACGCACTCGACTGGAAGTCGAGGCTCAGGACTTTGTGCGCCTTCGCGAAAGCGACCGGCTCCGATCGGTTTTGCTGTCCTCGATCGGTCAGGACCTCGAGCCTCGCCTGGCGGCGATATCCTCAGCCGTGCGGGAACTCCAACGTAGCGGGTCGAATGACAAGCCGCTGGCTTCGGCCATCGGATCGGAGGTTTCAAAGCTCCAGCGCTATCTTTCCAACCTCCTGGTAATCGGACCGGAAGCCGACCGGGCGCCCGTCCAGGCAGGAGATGTGACGATCGACCTGTTCAGGAGGGCCGTGTCGCGGAATGGCGAGCCGGTCCACCTGTCGCCGAAGGAGTATGGCGTGCTGGCGGAACTGGCCAAGCATCCCGGCCGGGTACTCACTCATGCCCATCTCCTGCGCACCGTCTGGGGTCCCGCCCAGGAGAAGCAGACGGAATATCTGAGGGTCGCCGTGCGCGCCCTAAGACAAAAGCTGGAGATCGATCCGTCCAATCCACAAATCCTTTTGAACGAACCGGCCGTCGGCTATCGCGTGCAAGCGAGCTGAATGCAGACCGGCCTGGCCAGAGGTTCGATCGTCGAGCAGATCGCGACCATGTTTGCTGCCGAGCATGGAAGTCGGGGCATTTTCGACCGGACGGCCCGCGGCACCGTTCACCGGCAGCGATTTGCGCTATGGGTCGGCTAACTCAACAGCGGCGGAGACGGCGATGGGGGCGGCGAGGGCGGTGGCGGGGATCGCGGCG
>DASTOV010000199.1:0-3774 GCA_035720125.1 Sphingomicrobium sp.
GGGATTCTTGGCAGATCGGACGACATCGTCGGGATCCTGACCGGCGGGCAGGGCGACGAACCGCAAGGTACGCTCGGGGCCGAGGTGCGGAAGGGCGCGCTGGGCGGCGCGAACGGCGGCTTTCTGGCCCGCCGCATCGCCGTCGAAACAGCAGATCGGCTGCCCGTCGAGGCGCCACAGCCGCTCCAGCTGAGCCTCGGTGAGTGCCGTGCCGTTGGGCGCCACGGCCTCGGCAATGCCGGCGCGGTCGAGCGCGATGACATCCATATAGCCTTCGACCACGATCAGGCGTTTCGCCTGCCGCGAAGCGGGGCCGGCGCGGTCGAGGTTGTAAAGGGTGCGCCCCTTGTCGAACAGGATCGTGTCGGGCGAGTTCAGATATTTGGGTTCGCCCGGACCCAGGATCCGCCCGCCGAACGCGATGACGCGCCCGCGCGGGTCGCGGATCGGGATCATGATCCGACCGCGGAACCGGTCATAGCTGGCCTTGTCGCCCCCTGTCCCGGACCCCGATCCGGGATCCGGCCGGATCAGCATGCCCGTATCGACCAGCCTGTCTTCGCCGAGATTCTTGAGCGCAGCCTTGAGCTTGCCGCGCGCGTCCGGCGCATAGCCGATGCCGAAGCGGTCGACGATCGCCGCATCGATGCCGCGGCCGGCAAGGTAGGCGCGCGCCTCGCCGCCTCCGATTCCCTGCAACTGCTCCGCGAACCAGCGCTGGGCAGCGGCCATGACGTCGTGCAGGCCCTGGGAGCGTTCGGTCCGCTCGCGCTCGCGCGGGTCCGGGGCAGGGACGTCCATGCCGGCCTTGCCCGCCAGTTCCTTGACCGCGTCCATGAACGGCAGGCCGCGATGGTCGGTGAGGAAGCGGATCGCGTCGCCATGCGCCCCGCAGCCGAAGCAATGGTAGAAACCCTTCTCGTCGTTGATGGTGAAGCTGGGCGTCTTCTCGTTATGGAATGGGCAGCAGGCCTTAAACTCGCGCCCCGCCTTGATGAGCTTCACCGACGGGGCGATCACCGCCGACAGGGTCGTGCGGGCGCGCAGTTCATCGAGCCATTGGGGAGAAAGCGTCACATCAGCAGCGATAGTGAGTCGGCGAGAGCTGCTCAACCGAGTCGGTGATTTCCGAGCCCAATCCTGTGTGAAAATTTAACGCGTTCGCCTGAGAACTGATTCCAAAGGATTAATTCCCTCTGTGAATGCCGGCAATTGGAGTTAATCTGTCGTCATTCCGACACAAGGCGGCAAAGAACGCTGGGCGGAACGATCTAGGGAGGGGAAAATATGTTGAACAAGATCAGCGGGCTCGCCCGCTCACTCTACATTGTAATCGCGATCGTCGCGGGCTTTGTCGCCCTGGGCGGATTGAATGTGGCGTTGGTGCTGGTTGTGCTCGGCCTGATTGCCGGCATCTCGATGCCCCGTGAAAGGATGGTCCTGGCTGCGGCGGCGGTCATTGCGCTGCCGCTGGTCGGAACGGCACTCGCCAATATCCCGGCGATCGGCCAACAGCTTGGCGCCGTGGCAGGCAATCTCCAGCTGGGCATCGCCGGCGCGCTGGCCAGTGCATTCGCCATCTTCCTCTATGAGCTTACGATGGAGGGGGTGACAGGGCTGACCGGTAAAGCCGCCAGCTAAACGGTAGAGCCGCCAGCATATTGCCGCTGGCCAATTGCATGATCGGCTCCGTCGCAGACTGCGGCGGAGCCTTTTTTGTGGAAGCTATCCAGGGAGCGGCACCGGCGCGGAGTGAATCCGCGCCGTCGGTCCTGCCGCGCTACCGCGCGCAGGCCGTCCGATACTCGCCGTCTCTTCGATATAAGCTCCCATTTGCTGCGCAAATGCTCCCTAATCCTCGGCGGCTCTTGGCTTACGCCAGCAGCGACTTCACCAGAGCGCTGGCGCGGGCCGGCTCGATCGAGCTGGCATGCCGTTCCTTCACCAGCGCCATGACCTTGCCCATGTCCTTCATCGATGACGCGCCCACTTCGGAAATGATCGCGCCGATGGCGGCATTGGCCTCGGCATCGTCCATCTGGGCAGGAAGGAAGCGCTCGATCACCGCGATCTCGGCCTCTTCCCTGGCCGCCAGCTCCTCGCGATTGCCCTTGCGATAGAGGTCGACCGATTCGCGCCGCTGCTTGATCATCTTCTGCAGCACCTCGGTCACCAGCTGGTCGTCGTCGGGCGCCACCGACGCGGTCCGAAGCTCGATGTCGCGGTTCAGAACCGCCGACTGGATCAGCCGGATCGTCGCGGTCGCTTCCCTGTCGCCGCTCTTCATCGCGCCAACCAGCGCAGCCTTGATGTCATCGCGAATCATGCGCGTCCCGTCTCGTTCAACCGGAAAAGACCATAACTAGCCGGCAATTCGCCGATTTCACAGCGTTGACGTGCCGGGCATTCGCGCGTAGCGGCCATGGCTTAGCGAAATCGCCGCGACCCAAGTTAACGGAAAGGCTCCGACCGCCGATGGCCGATGCACATCCCATGCCCGCGAAACATCCGGCGGCAAGGCCGGAAGGGGCCACGGGAGTCATCGTCTTCGCCGACGGACGAACCATCTGGGGCAGGGGCTTCGGCGCCGAGGGCCAGGTGGTTGGCGAGCTCTGCTTTCACACCGCCATGACGGGCTATCAGGAAATCATGACGGATCCGTCGTTCGCGCGGCAGATCATCGCCTTTACTTTCCCGCACATTGGCAATGTCGGCGCCAATGACGAGGACATCGAGGCAGGCGAGGCGCATGCGCTTGGCTGCCTAGTGCGCGAGGCGGTGACGTCACCGTCCAACTTCCGAGCCGAGCAGGACTTCCCGACGTGGATGGCGGCGACCGGCCGAATTGGAATTTCGGGCGTCGATACGCGTGCGCTAACCCGGCTGGTCCGCCGCGAGGGGCCGCCGACGATCGCCATCGCCCATAACGCCAACGGCAATTTCGACCTGGATGCGCTGCAACAGATGGCGGCCGAATGGCCGGGCCTCGAAGGCATGGACCTGGCCAGGGAGGTCAGCCGCGACCAGCTGGAGGCCTGGAGCGGCGGCAAGTGGGAGCTGGGCCAGGGCTACGCAATCGGCGGCGATGACAAGTCGCGGCCGCATGTCGTGGCGATCGATTACGGCGCCAAGCGCAACATCTTCAGGAACCTGGTCGAGGCCGGGGCGCGGGTGACGGTGCTGCCGGCCACCGCAAGCTTCGACGAGGTGATGAGCCACAAGCCCGATGGATTCTTCCTGTCGAATGGTCCGGGCGACCCCGCGGCCACTGGCGAATATGCGATCCCGGTGATCCGCCAGATGCTGGACAGCGGCAAGCCCTTGTTCGGCATCTGCCTCGGCCACCAGCTGCTGGCGCTCAGCGTGGGCGGCAAGACCGCCAAGATGTTCCAGGGCCATCGCGGCGCCAACCATCCGGTCAAGCGCCTGGCGGACGGCGCGGTCGAGATCACCAGCATGAACCATGGCTTTGCGGTCGAGCGCGAAGGACTGCCCAACAATGTCCGCGAAACCCATGTCAGCCTGTTCGACGACAGCAATTGCGGGATCGAGCTGATCGACCGCCCGGCGTTCAGCGTCCAGTACCACCCCGAGGCCAGCCCCGGACCGCAGGACAGCTTTTACTTGTTCGAGAAGTTCGTGGCCCAGATGAAGGAGGCGTGATCATGCTATTGACGCTCATCATCCCGGTGCTGGCATTATCTGCCGCGCCGCCGGCAATGGCAGTTGGGGCGCAGGAGGTCGTCAAGATCCCGGCCACGGACGCCCCGACGG
>DASTOV010000200.1:0-8679 GCA_035720125.1 Sphingomicrobium sp.
GGCTCGTGCCTATGAAGAGCTTCCGGACCATATCAAGCAGACGATCGCCGGCCTTCATGCCCGCCATTCGATCGAGGCGAGCTTCGGCGCGCGCATGCCGGTCGAGAAGCGCCACGCCTTGAAAGCGCAGTATCCGGACGCGGAGCATCCGGTCGTGCGGACTCATCCGGAAACGGGCGAGAAGATATTGTTCGTCAATAGTTTCGCGACCCATTTCACCAATTTCCACACGAGTGAAAACGTCCGCTACGGGCAGGATTTCGCGCCCGGCGGCGCCAACCTGCTGCAATATCTGATCGGACGTGCGGCGATTCCCGAATATCAGGTCCGCTGGCGCTGGCAGCCGAACAGCGTCGCCATCTGGGACAACCGCTGCACCCAGCATTATGCCGTGATGGATTACTGGCCCGCCGTCCGAAAGATGGAGCGCGCCGGCATCATCGGCGACCGGCCCTACTAGTACCCAAGGGAGACCTAATCATGCAGTTCCTCGACGACTCCCTCTTGCCTGAAACCCAGGACAAGCTGGTCATCACCGTCGCCCCTTATGGCCCGGAATGGGCCGTGAGCGACTTTCCGGAAGACCTCCCGCTGACCATGGACGAACATGTCCAGAAGGCGATCGATTGCTACAATGCCGGCGCGACCGTGCTTCACATCCACGTCCGCGAGCTGGACGGGAAGGGCTCGAAACGCCTTTCCAAGTTCAACGAGCTGCTCGGTCGGCTCCGCGAGGCTGTGCCCGACATGATCCTGCAGGTCGGCGGTTCGATTTCCTTCGCTCCAGAAGGTGAAGGGGCCGAGGCCAAGTGGCTCAGCGATGACACGCGCCACATGCTTGCCGAGCTGACCCCGAAACCGGACCAGGTGACCATCGCCGTCAACACGACGCAGATGAACATCATGGACCTGATGTCGGACGACGAATACAAGCAGACCAGCCTGGCGGATCCGGCAACCTATCATGCCTATCGGGAGATGATCGTCCCAGCTGGACCGGAATGGGTCGAAGAGCATCTTCGTCGCCTGGTCGCCAATGGCATCCAGCCGCATTTCCAGCTGACCTGCATGCCGGACCTGGAGACCGTTGAGCGGCTCGTTCGCCGTGGTCATTATAATGGTCCGCTGAATCTCACCTGGGTTGGCATTGGCGGCGGCTTCGACGGCCCCAACCCGAACAATTTCATGGAATTCGTCCGTCGCGCTCCTGACGGCTCGACTGTCACGGCCGAATCGGTCATGCGCAACGTCTTGCCCCTTAACGTCATGGCAATGGCAATGGGTATGCACGTGCGGTGCGGAAATGAAGATACGCTCTACGGTCCCGACGGCGGCAAGATCACCTCGGTCCAACAGGTCGAGCAGCTGATCCGCGTCGCGAAAGAACTGGGCCGCGAGATCGCAACCGCCAAGGAAGCGCGCGAGATCTACAAGATCGGCGTCCAGTACAACAGCGTCGACGAAACGCTGGCGCAGCTCGGCATGGCACCAAACCGCGAACCCGGCCGTCGCGCGGTCCCGAACCGGTACGCGGCATGACTGAAGCGGCCGAACGCCAGCATCCGGTTCCCGCCTATGCGTGGGTCGTCTTCGCGCTGACGTTCGGCCTGCTCATTTCCGATTACATGGCGCGGCAGGTCTTGAATGCCGTGTTCCCGCTGCTGAAGGCCGAATGGGCGCTGACAGACGCGCAGTTGGGCCTCTTGAGCGGCGTCGTCGCCATCATGGTCGGGCTGCTGACATTTCCATTGTCGCTGGTTGCCGACCGTTGGGGCCGGGTCAAAAGCCTGACCGCGATGGCGATCCTGTGGAGCCTGGCGACCCTGCTCTGCGCGATCGCCGGCAGTTATGAACAGATGCTCGCCGGTCGCATCCTGGTCGGCGTTGGCGAGGCGGCCTACGGCAGCGTCGGCATCGCCGTCGTGGTGAGCGCATTTCCCAAGCGACTTCGGGCAACCTTGTCGGCCGCGTTCATGGCCGGCGCTTTGTTGGGCCAGGTGTTGGGCGTTGCCGTCGGCGGAGCGGTCGCCGCATCCTATGGCTGGCGCATGGCCTTCCTCGTCATCGCGCTGTCCGGCCTCGCCCTGGCGGTGCTCTATCCGATTTTGGTCGGAGAACGGCGTCTGGCCGATGTCGCCATCAGGGCCGGGCAGCAGCCTTACGAACGCAAGCAGGCATTTCCGAAGATCGGCAGCCTGTTTGCCGGCCGGACCATCAAGTGCGTCTATATCGGCAGCGGGCTGCAACTGTTCGTTGCCGGTGCGCTGCCGGCCTGGTTGCCCACCTATTTCAACCGCTATTATCATCTCCCGATCGATGGCGCGGCCTCGCTCGCCGCCCTGTTCCTTGCCATCTGCGGGGCCGGCATGGTCGTCTGCGGCATGATCAGCGACCGACTGTTCAATCGTCCCGAACAGCGGGTGAAGCTGGCCGTCGGCTACAGCCTGGCATGCGCGCTGCTGCTGAGCGCAGCGTTGATGCTTCCGGCGGGACCACCGCAACTCATCCTGCTCGGGCTGGCGATCTTTCTAGCCGCAGCTACTGCAGGCCCGGCGGGCGCGCTGGTCGCAGGTCTCACGCCGGCCGCCATCCATGCGACGGCATTCGCGACACTGACTCTAGCCAACAATTTCCTCGGGCTCGCGCCGGGCCCCATCGTCACCGGCTGGCTGGCGGACCAGGTCGGACTGCTCGGGGCCTTGCGGTGGCTGCCGCTGGCCAGCATAGCGTCCGCACTGGTGTTCCTCAGCGCCCGTCAGTCTTCGCGGGCGGAAGTCGCCTTCGCGGAGTAGACGGATGAATGGAGTTCGAGCGTTGCGGCTCCCCGCCTTGGGCGGGATCGGGCCGGGCCTTCTCGCATCGCTGGTGATCGCGGCGGCGGCCGCCTTTCTTGCCGACCATTATGCCGGGCCGGTGATGCTCTTCGCTTTGCTGCTGGGCATGGCAATGAATTTCCTGAGCGAAGTCGACCAGTGCAAGGCCGGGATCAGCTTCGCCTCGCGCACGGTGTTGCGCCTCGGCGTCGCGCTGCTCGGCTTCCGCATCACCATGTGGGAGGTGGCCGCACTCGGCTGGCAGCCGGTCGCGCTGGTCATCGCAGTGGTAACTCTGACCATTCTGGCCTCGATCTGGGCGGCAAAGGCGATGGGCTTCAGGCCCGAGTTCGGCTTGTTGTCGGGCGGCGCGACGGCGATCTGTGGCGCGTCGGCGGCGATGGCCATTTCCGCGGCGCTGCCTCCGCACGAGCGAAAGGAACGGGCGACCGGTTTCACCATCATCGGCGTGTCGACCCTGTCGACCGTCGCCATGATCCTTTACCCGGCGATTTCCAGCTTCTTCGGCTTCGACGATCATTATGCCGGCGTCTTCATCGGCGCCACGGTCCATGACGTCGCACAGGTGGTCGGCGCAGGCTACGCCATCTCGCCCGAGGCCGGCGACACTGCCACGGTGGTGAAGCTGATGCGCGTCGCCATGTTGCTGCCGGTGATCGTCTGCATCGGGCTTTGGGTGCGCGCCAAGGGGGATCACGAAAAACATGAACGGCCGCCGCTGCTGCCCTGGTTCGTCGCCGCCTTCGCGCTGCTGGTCGTCGTCAACAGCCTGGTGCCGATCCCGGAATTCGTCCGCGACGCGGGCAATACGGCATCGCGCTGGTGCCTCGTCGCCGCGATCGCCGCACTCGGCATCAAGACCCACTTCAGTGAAATTGTCGAAATCGGGTGGAAGCCGGTCGTGCTGATGGTCCTCGAGACCATCTTCATCGCCGCGCTCGCCCTCATTGCCCTATGGGGAGGCTGGCTTTGAGTGCATTAGACGGCGTCACCGTCCTGTTCGTTCCGGGTTTGCGTGATCATGTTGCCGAGCATTGGCAGACGCTGCTGGCGGCAGAAATTCCCGGCTCCGTCACGGTTGAACCGCTGACCGAGGATCGGCTGAGCCGGGCAGCGCGAGTGAAGGCGCTCGACGATGCCTTGTCGGCGATCGAAGGCGACGTCGTCCTGGCCGCGCACAGCGCCGGCGCGCTGATGGTCGTCAATTGGGCGCTCGCGCCGACACGGAAAATCCGCGGCGCATTGCTGGCGACGCCGGCCGACGTCGAGAACCCGCTGCCGCCCGGCTATCCGGCCTATGAAGATCTCAAGGCAAATGGGTGGCTGCCTATCCCTCGTGCACCGCTGCCGTTCCCGGCGATCGTTGCGGTCAGCCAGGATGACCCGCTGGCGCAGTTCGAAAAGATTGCCGGCCTGGCTCACGCCTGGGGCGCGGAGCTCCACGATGCCGGCAAGGTCGGTCATTTGAACCCGGCCGCGGGATATGGCCGTTGGGACGGCGCCCTGCCGCTGCTTGAGCGGCTCGCCGCGAGCTAGACGCAAAGAAGAGCCCGGCGCAATTAACTGGCGCCGGGCTCTCCCAGAAAGGGTACTCGATACTCAGGACGGCGGGCAATTACGCACCCGCTCCTCGGGTGGTTATCCACCTGCTGGGATTGGAAAAGCCCGGCGCAGTGGACCGGCGCCGGGCTCCCCCTCCCCAAGCTTTGAACCTTAAAAGCGGAACGTACCCGACACGCCGTAGGTGCGCGGGTCCGCGTGCAGCCGGCGAACGGCGGTGCTTCCGGGGAAGACCCCGTTGTTCAGGCCCAGCGAAGCGCCGAGGAACTGGTACAGGTTTCCGGCTTCATACTGCTTGTCGAGCAGGTTGTTGCCGAACAGCGAGACCGACCAGCGATCGCCGGGACCGTTCAGGGTCGCGCGGGCGCCAAGCAGCGCATAGCCGTCGATGATCGTCTGCGGGTTGGCATCGTTGACCAGGCCTCCAAACTGCTTTGAGACGAACGACAGGTTCGAAGTCAGGGCGTAAGTCATGCCGCCGGATCCGAAATCGCCATTCCAGTCAAAGCCTACGCGTCCGCTCCATTCCGGCGCGAAGGTGGCAGGTTCGCCTTCCAGGTCCTGGGTTCCGGGCAGGCCCGGAAGATTCGCCGCGTTCGAATAATCCGTGAACTCGGAATCGAGGTATGCGACGTTGGCGAACAGCGACAAGTTGCGCAGCGGCTTGACGACGCCGTCAAGTTCGAAGCCCTGGTGCCTCAGGTTGCCGGCATTGCGGACGGTGAAGCTGGTCCCGTCGAACGCGCGGTCCTGGAAGCCGCTGATGTTCATCCTGTAGAATGTGAGGTTGAGCGTAAGCTTCCTATCCCACCAGCTGGTCTTGGCGCCCAGCTCCCAATTCCCCGTCGTCTCGCGATCGAACACGCGCCTCTCGGGCACAAACACCCCGCCGACCGTCGTCAGCGAAGGCGCGCCGGCACCCGAATTGTACCCGGCCGACTTGTAGCCGGTGGAGTAGGAGCCAAAGATAAGGATGTCCTCGTTCGGCTCATAGTTGAGGCCGAGCCGGTAGGTGAACTTGCTGTCGTCGACGTCGGGAAGAGTCAGATGCTCGTCCGCGCGCACGGTAGCCAGGAACGGGTTGGTGAACTGGTCGTACGAGCCCTCCTTCTTGTCCTTGCTGAACCTCCCGCCAATCGTGGCGGAGAATTGATCGTTCAGATGAATGTTGGCCTGCGCATAGGCAGCGTAGCTGTCCACCGTCTGATGGACTTCCTGCACGGTGGCATTTTGCAGCGTTCCGCCGGCGGCAGTCAGCTGGGCGTTGCAGACCATGCGGAATGTCACGCCCGGGGGAGCATTCGGCACCTGCGCGTTGGGCACGAGCTTGTTGCAGAACTGGGCATTGATGTGCAGGTTTTCGCCCTGCTTGTACTTCTCGTGGAAGTAATAGAGGCCGGCGACCAGGTCGAGGCGGCCGTCCAGCCACTGCTCGGTCGGCGAGATGAACTGCAGCTCGTGGTTCTGGCTCTTCGAGTCAAAGGTGCCGGTCCGCGACAGGATCGGGGTCGGCGTGAAGATCACATCGCCGTCCAGCTGCTCATTCTCCCAGTCGCGATAATTGTTGATCAGGCGGATGGTTGATCCGCCGCCGACGTCCCACGACAGGGTGCTGTTGACGCCCCACTGCTCGTCGTCGACGTCAGCAGTAAGGAACTGGTTCATTCTCCGGTCGCCAAGATCGGTATCCGGGGCGCCGAGGAAGGCGCTGAAGAAATTCCACTGCGCATCGGAAACGCTGCTGCGATCGAAGTCGATGTTGGTGGCGCCGTCACCCTGAAGCTTGGCATAGTCGGCGCGGAAGACCCATTCGACCGGACCCGCTTCGCCGCGAAAGCTGCCGCGCAGGATGGTGTCATCGGTCCCGCCGACCTGCTTGCCGTCGAGCTCATTGTGCCAATAGCCGTTGAACCACTGCTGGGAGCCGGCGAAGCGGAAGGCCGCATTTTCGCCAACCGGCACATTGACGAAGCCCGTCACCTTGTAGCGGTCGCCATTGCCGATTTCGCCGGTCACCTCACCCGAGAAGTCGCCATATTTCGGACGGGCGGTGTGGAACGAAACCGCGCCGACGCTGGCGTTGCGGCCGAACAGCGTGCCCTGCGGACCGCGCAGCACTTCGACGCTTTCCATGTCGAGCAGCGAGCTGATGACTGCGCCGACGCGCGGCACGTAGGCGCCGTCGAGGAACACGGCGACGCTGGGCTCGACTGTCGTGTTGCTGGCGGCGCCGATGCCGCGGATTGCCAGGCGAACGTAGCTGGTCTGTGCTCCCTTCGCGACGCTGAGGTTCGGCGTGACCTTGGTCAGCCCCTCAAGGTTGACGACATTATTCGCTTCCAGCGTGTCGCCGGAGAAGGCCGCGATCGAGATCGGCACGTCCTGGACATTTTCGGAACGCTTCTGCGCAACGACGACAATCTCCGTGTCGTCTGCGGCCGGTTCCTCCGATGCCGGTGCGGCCTCGTCAGCATCCGCAGCCGCGGCGGTCGCCGCAGCTGCATCCGCTTCGGCGGGCTCATCCTGGGCCAGGGCGGGGGTGGAACCCAGGGCAATGGCCAGCGCAAAGGCGCTGGCGTAAGCATTTACGCGATATCGGCCAGACATTTGGGGTTGATCTCCTGGAAGGGCTTTTCTTTTCAGGATTAGCCTCCGAACAGCAGAAAACTTTAGAGATCGCGCCAAATATTGTTGGATTTCCGACAGGCTTGTGCAGCGCGACAAAGGGCGGCTCCAACCTCACGAACCGGTCTATGGCGGCGATCCCAGCGGCGCGCCATCGGTCTGGCCGGGCTCTCGTCCGTCGATGGCCATGGCGATCGTCAGGATGAAGAGCAGGCGGTTCAGCACGGCAGCGGCCTGTGGGGCCGACGCGGCAATTTGGCAACGCCGCCTCGACGAATGGTTGGAAAGTTTCCGTAGGATTGGTGCTTTCGCGCGAAAATCGCTATGGTGCGCGCGACGCGACGGCCCTGTCTTGACGGCCGCCTGCGCCGCGTTCGCGGGCGCCGCCCAGCGCCCCGCTGAGGGTCGATCGTGGAGGAGCGTCTACATGCTTAAAAACGTTGGTAAAGTTGACCGCGTAGCACGAATTTTCATCGGCTTGCTGCTTTGCTTCCTTGCCCTGACCACTGCCGTCGATGGCTGGCTGGAAACCGGCTTCTACATCTTCGGGGGCTACCTGCTGCTGACCGCGCTTGTCGGCAGCTGCATCATCTATCGCGTTCTCGATATCGACAGCCACGACCATGGCGGCACCTATCATAGCGGCGATGATCCGTACGACGGGAGGGCAGGGAACTAAGCTGAGCGCCCGGGCATCAGCGAGCGCTTGCAGCAGCAAGCGGGAGCTCATGTCTGCGAGCGTGCGAAGCCCGGCCAGCGCGCGAAGCAGCGACTGACGTCACGCGATTCATTCGCGTGACGACAATCTTACCTATCCACTCCTTGCCTCCCTACCTCCGCTTCCCGGCGCTCAGAGCCGGTATCCCGGAGCCGGCTGCATCTCAGCATTCCAGGCTTTGCTAACGTCACTAAAGTCTCAAGGTGAGGTGCCTTTTCATGCCTCCGGTGTGACGTTAAGCCATTTCAATTTCCGACGATGAGAAAGAGCCGCTTTTCTCTCGCATATCGGCATGGCTGTAGGACAGGATTTTCTGCTTGTTGCTAATGGCAGATATGGGGCGACAGCGGCCATTGACATTTATGGCGGCAAAGAACGGATTGCGACTATAATCTGGTCCAGGCGGCTACCAAGGCCAGCGCCGCGCAGTCGGCTAGCGGGTAGAATCGAGGAAGCGTTTCATCTCCGCTGCTACCGCATCGGGGCGTTCCCAGTTCGGATTGTGACCAAGTTCCGGGAATATTTGTGCCTTCGCTTGCGGGAACGCCTTGAGCAGTGATGCATGATGCTCGGCTGGAAACAGCGGATCTTTGCCACCCGAGAGCACAAGCACAGGCGCTTTGACGTCCAGGGCGTGACGGCCGACAGGAACATGGGCGAGTTCGCGCATCACGCCACGCCATACATGGAGTGAAATCTCCAGATACTCCTTCTCGACGGCTTCGGCGAACACGGGATCAACGGGTGTTGGCTGGTTTGAGGGGTGCCACTCGCGCATGAATTGCGACGACGGGTCCAGCGGAGCCCTCAAGGCCATCGCATTTTCGTAGAGCCAATTGCCCCGCTCGACGGGTACCAGGGCCGTCGAGCCGATCAGGATAATCCTGGAAACCCGCTCGGGATGGTCGGCGGCGAGGCCGATCGCCACCATTGAGCCGAGCG
>DASTOV010000201.1:0-21230 GCA_035720125.1 Sphingomicrobium sp.
CGACTGCAATTGAATATGGGTTGATTTGCGCCCTTATTGCCGTGGCCGCCATTGGCGGCATGAAGTCGCTTGGCGGCGGATCCAACGGCATGTGGGGCAAGCTCGACAACAAGGTCGCAGAGGCGATGCAGTAACGGCTCAGCTCGCGCTGCGCACGCCGTAAACCACCAGCTTGACCTTTTGCCCCGGCACCAGCGGGGTATTGGCGTTCAGCCCGTTCAACGCGAGAAACCGGTCAAGCTGGAAATCCCGATACGCCATTCGGCTGGCCAGGCCCTGGATCGTGTCGCCCCGTTGCACGGTCACAATATCGATGACCTTCGGCCTGATCGATGCGGCCTCCGCCGGTGAGATTCGGCGAAGCGAATTGAACATCGTGCCAAAGGGCGCCAGCCCCTGCCCGCCCCGGGTCAGCGTCACGAAGTGATAAATGGTGTCCCGGTCCCACTGATAGGCGAACACGCCGACGTCGACCGCACCGGAGGAGCTGTTGGCGCGGGCGGTCACATAGCTGGCCTGGATCCCGTTCACCATCGTCCGCTGAGTGGGGCCCATCGCCAGCTGGACCTTGCCCCCGGCCAGCCGCTGCAGCACGTCATATATGTAATTGTCGATTCCGCCCGCATAACGCCCGCCCGAGAACTGGGCCTGGCCAGCGGAACCCTGGATGGTCACCGCCCGCGTGCCGTTCTGCATCAGGTAACCCGTCGGAACGACGAACTGCATGCCCAGGTCCGGATGCGTGAAGCTGCGACCCTCGATCACGCCCTGGGCCGGATCGTCGTCGACCATTACCCCATCCAGTTGCGCCAGGTAGGCGTCGCGATTGCGCAGCCCTTGCCCAGCTCGCCCGGTCTGCCCGGCGATCTGGCCGGCTTGCGTCATGCGATTTTCACTTAAGGGATGCGTGCTCGCCCATTCCGGGGTCGAACGGTTGCGATCACCCTGGATCCGCGCCTCGAGAGCCGCCGCACTGGTCAGCTGGCCGAGCATGGTCGCGCTTGCATTGGGATCATATCCCGCCGCCGTGAGATAGCGGATGCCCAGTATGTCCGCCTGATATTCCTGCTCCCGGCTGAAGCTGAGCAGCCGCATCTTGGAAAATTGCTGCGCCGACTGGGAAATCAGGCTGCCGAAGGCGTTGTTGCCGACCACCGCTCCGAGCACGGCGCCAAGCACGCCCCACACGGCGCTACTGCTCTGGGCCGACCGACGCTGCTGATGATGATTTGCCGCAATGTGCCCGGTCTCATGTCCAACGACGAAGGCCAGCTCGGCCTCGTCGTTGATGATGCCCATCAGCTGCCGTGTCAGGTACACATAGCCGCCGGGCACCGCGAAAGCGTTCTCGACGGCGCTGTTCAGCGTGGTGAACTGGTAGACCTGGCCGGCATTCGCCGTGCCCGAATAGGCGGCAACCCGCCGTCCGACATCCTGGACATAAGCCGACCGGGGGCCGGTTTCCGACCCGCCGAACTCCGCGACGATCTCGGGATGCTGTCGCGCCGCTTCCTGGATATCACGGGGATTTAGGTAGCTAAGCCCCTGTTGAGGCTGCGTTTGTGCTGCCGCTGCGAGCGGCAAGGCCAGCACCGCCGTCGCGGCGAGAAAGGCAAGCGGGATACGCATGACGACTCCATCACCTATTCCGGATTTCAGCGGAATGAACGGGAGTCATAAACGGATGGTTCCGTAACGACCCTAGCCGATCGCGAGGAACTTGGCCCGGCGCTGGTCCAGCAACTGGCCCCGGTCGAGCTTGGCCAATCCGTCCAACTCCTCGAGGAGCGCGGCCTTCAGATTGCCGATGGCTTCCTCTGGGGAGCGATGGGCGCCGCCGAGCGGCTCGTCGACGACGCGGTCGACGACGCCCAGCGCCTGGAGGTCACCGGCGGTCACGCGCATCGCCTCCGCGGCATCGGCCGCCTTGTCGGCCGTCCGCCACAGGATGGAAGCGCAGCCTTCCGGCGAAATGACCGAATAGACTGCGTGCTCGAACATCAGCACCCGGTTGGCGGCGGCGATCGCGACGGCGCCGCCGGAGCCGCCTTCGCCCACGACCGCGGCGATCATCGGCACGCCCAGCGCGAGGCATTGCTCGGTCGAGCGGGCGATGGCCTCCGCCTGCCCGCGCTCTTCGGCCTGGACACCCGGGAAGGCGCCCGACGTATCGACCAGTGTAACAACCGGAAGATTGAACCGGTTCGCAAGCTGCATCAGCCGGATCGCCTTCCGATAGCCCTCCGGCTTCGCCATGCCGAAATTATGCTTGAGGCGGCTGGCGGTGTCGTCGCCCTTCTCGTGGCCGATCAGCATGACCCGTCGGCCCTCGATGCGGGCCAGTCCGCCGATGATGGCAGGATCGTCGGCAAACGCCCGGTCGCCGGCAAGCGGCATGAAATCCTCGGCAATGCCCGCGACATAATGTTTGAAATGCGGGCGCTCCGGATGCCGCGCGACCTGCGTTTTCTGCCAGGGGGTCAGCTTGGCGTAGGTTTCCTTGAGGAGCTTGGCCGACTTGGCCTCGAGACGCGCGACCTCCGGCTCGATGTCGATATCGCCCGCGCTGGCCGTATCGCGCAACTCGTTGATCCGTTGATCGAGCGCGGCAATGGGTTTCTCGAATTCAAGGTAGGTCAGCATCGCGGCGCGGCGTAAGCGGCGGCGGTCATTACGTCAACGCCAAGACCTAGCTTGACCGGGTTGCCAGCGGGTGCCGGCTGTTGACCAGTTCGACCAGCCGCGATGCATCCACATGCGTATAGATTTGCGTGGTGGCGATGTCGGCATGGCCGAGCAGCGACTGAAGGACGCGAAGATCCGCGCCCCCCGCCAGCAGATGTGTCGCAAAGGCATGGCGCAAGACGTGCGGGCTGACGCGGTCGGGCGCGATTCCGGCTAGCGCCGCCATGCTTCGCACCAACTGGAACAGGCGCACCCGGCTAAGATGCGATTTGCCACTCGGGAACAGCCAGGGACTGTCACCCGGCACATGCGGAAGCCAGTTCTGCACGGCCTGGGCGGCGCGTTCGGAAACCGGCACCAGCCGCTCCTTGTCCCCCTTGCCGCGCAACATGAGGAATGGCTGACCCGGCCGCACGGCTCGACGTGGGAGCGAGACCAGCTCGGTCGCGCGCATTCCGGAGCCGTAGAGCAGCTCGAGCAAGGCAAGGTTGCGCAAGGCCAGCGGCTCGTCGCTTGCCGCCCGCTCTTCGACCACGGTGAACATGGCCTCGACCTCGTGCGTATCCAGGATTCGAGGCAGCGGCCTTTGCAGCCTGGGTCGGGGCAGCGATGATGACGGATCGTCGATCCGGATGCCCTCGTCGAACAGGAATCCGTAAAAGCGCCGGAGGGCGGCGGATCGCCTGGCCACGGTCGACGATGCCAGCGTCGCCCAGGCTTCACCCAGCTTGCCAAGTTCCGTCGAGCCGGCTCGCTCCAGGGACCCGACGATCTGTGCGGTCGCTGCAAGGTCGTGGCGGTAGGCGATCAAGGTATTGCGCGACGCGCCCACTTCGGCCGCCATCATGTCGCAGAAGCGGTCGACCAGCGCAGAATCGTCGGCCGTCACGTCCTGGCCAGCGCCTCGGCGGCGATCATTCGTGCCAGATATTCCTGGCCGTTCCGACGCAGCGCATTGACCGAGTGGAACAGGTATACGCCGCGAATATCCTCGAACTGGCTCCCCTGCAGAGCGCTTGCCGTCAACAGGATGACCGTGCCGGCTTGCCGGCGGCGCATTGCACCGTCGATCATCCTGGTCCATCCCGTCTCGGCGCCCAGACCCAACTGATATCGCCGGTTCAGTCGCCCGGCCACCGCCCCATCGATCCGGCCCAGCCCGGCCAAACCGGCCACAAGCAGTGCCGTACGCTGCTTGTTTTCGCTTTGATCGCGATCGGCAAACTCCTCGATGCGCCCGGCGCTGACTTCCACGGAGGCATCCTCAGCTGTGCCCAACGCAAGCATCGCCCAGACTGCGTCCGCGGACTGGTCGTCCATGTCATCGACAACGCTGCGCCATCGTGACGCCTCTTGGTCGAATCCGCCCGCCAGGAGTGAAGCGACGATGTCGGGAGCGTCGGACTGCAGGTCGGAACTGGGCGCAATGCGCCTCGCCGCCCGGGACAGCAGCACTTGGGTGGCCAGCCGGTCCAGCTGCGATTGCGAATTGCCCCAGATGCTCCGCATCGCCGACAGCCGCGCATCCAGGTCTTCGCCGACATAGGCCAGCCGCAGTTGCCAGGCCTCCGTATCTCCCAGCGCATCGGGATCGGTCGCATCGAATATCGCGGAATAAAGGTCGATCAGCGCCTGGCTCGACAAAACGCCGAGCGCGGCGGCAGTCCGCGCCACGGGCAGGCGCTGTGTCGCCGGGAAAATCGGCGAACGGGCGAGCCATGCGTGAGTTTGCAGGCTGGCGGAATTGATCAGCCGCTCCGGCGGCATCATTCCCGTCGCGGTCGCCAGCCCGAAGCGCCAGCTGTTGAGTTCCTCAACCGGCTCCCACTCGATGGTCACGGCCCGGGCGGTCTCGGCGCCGGCCCCGACGACCTTGTCGGCAAGCGCAATGTCGATCGGGCTCAGCCGGCCGCGACGGCGGGCCGACTCGATGTCCGCTGCGGCCCGTTCCGATTCACCGGCAAGGGAGGCGCAGATGGCGGTAACGAGTGGAGCCACGCGAGGTTCGACCTTGGACAGCTCTGGCTCGATTGGGCACAGCGCCGACGGATCGCTGCTGGCCAGCGCGGATTGGAGCGCAATCTGCCGCATCTTGGGTGTGAATCGGTCCGAATCGACGCTGGCGATCAACAATCGCGCGGCATCCGCTTCCCCCAGCCGCAACAAGAGCCAGGCGCGCTCCGCAGCCCAGTCGGCCGGATGCACGTCCGCGGGGCTCATGGCCTTGGCGAGCAAGGCGCTGCGTAACCCGATCTGCGCCCAGCGGGACGCCAGCGGCGTATCCATCCGCCGCATCAAGAGTTGGAGCGCCTTGCCGCTGGCTGCGCCCCAGGGTCGATCGCCGATGCCGATCGCGACCGGATCCAGCGTCCCTGCAAACCGCGGATCGCGACGTGCGCTGGCCGGATATTCGACCTGTGGTGTCCGCCTTGCAGCAGTCAGTTCCTCCAGCGCGTCGAGCAGGTCGACAATCTCGACCCCGCTTCCCGTTTCGGCGGGCTGCCGGGATCGAACGGCTGTGGTCGGCTGGGCCTCGTTGACCTCGGGCCGCGGTGCAGGCGTCGCGGGCTCACCGAATCCGGGCGGCAGAATCGATTCCGGCTGGTCCTGGGCCAGCGCCGGCAATGCCAGCGCGGCCGCCACGGCAACGCCGCCGATCAGGATCTGCTTAGTTCGCGGCAGCATTGGCGGTGACGTCGGCCTCGATGGTCTGGACAGGCACTTCCTCGGCGCTTTGCGACAGGAAATAGATGCCGCCCATAAGCAGGATGATGATCAGTACCAGGAAAATCAGGCCTCGGGGCATTGTCACTCCGCTTGTCGCTGCTGGGGTTGGATAAAGGCTTTTGCCCGACCTTGAGCCTCTATGTATAGCCCCGCTCAAATGGAAGCGGCGACAAAGTGAAAAAGCTGATCGACAAGCTTGACCGTCCGATCGTGCTCGTCGGCCTGATGGGCGCGGGGAAGTCGACTGTCGGGCGTCGACTGGCCAGGCGGCTCGGCCTGCCCTTCGTCGATAGCGATACGGAGATCGAGGAGGCGTCGGGTTCCACGACGGCGGAGCTGTTCGAACGCTATGGCGAGCATGACTTCCGCGACGGGGAGCGCCGCCTGGTAGCGCGGCTTGTCGATGGCACGGTCCGGGTTATCGCCACCGGCGGCGGAGCCTTCATCGACCCGCGCACGCGGGAGTTGCTGAATGAACGGGCGATCACGGTCTGGCTCGACGCACCGATCGACGTGCTCGCGGAGCGGACGGGCCGGCGGGATAATCGTCCGCTGCTCCGGCAGGGCAGCCGCTCCGCGACCTTGGCCCGTCTCGCCGAGCAACGCCAGCCGATGTACGCCGAAGCGCAGATCCACATCCGCAGCGGCACCGGCGCCCATGGCAATGTCGTCGAGGCGATCGTCGACGCACTTCGCGACCATCTGGCAAAATGACCGTCATCCGCGTCGAAACGCCGCCAAGGGAATATGACGTCCTGGTCGGTCCCGCCGAGGCGGGATACGACCGCATCCGCGACCTCGCACGCGGCTCGACTCCAATCCTCGTCAGCGACGCCCGGGTCTTCGCCCTGCATGGGACCGGGATTGCCCAGGCCGTCGGGGCGGACCCGGTCCTTGTACCGGAAGGAGAAGCTGCGAAGGACTGGGCGCAGCTGCACAAGCTGCTCGCGGCGCTGGCCGAACGACGGGCCACAAGAAACACGCCGGTCATCGCACTTGGCGGCGGCAGTATCGGCGACCTCGCCGGGTTGGCCGCGGCGCTGTTCAAGCGCGGCTGTCCCCTCGTTCATATTCCGACAACGCTGCTTGCGCAGGCCGACAGTGCCATCGGCGGCAAGACCGCGATCGACGGCTTTGGCGAAAAGAACCTGATCGGCGTCTTCCACCAGCCCGCGCTGGTCGTCGTCGATCCTTCCCATCTCGACACGCTTGACGACCGGCAACTGCGGGCCGGCTATGCGGAGGTCGTCAAATATGGCCTGATCGACGATCCCGCCTTCTTCGCCTGGTGCGAAGCCAACGGCCGGGGATTGCTTGCCGGCCATCCCGACCTTCGGCTCCATGCCATCACCACGGCGATCGGGGCCAAGGGGCGGGTCGTCGCGGGCGATGTCGACGACCGGTCCGGCAAGCGAGCCCTGCTCAACCTCGGGCATACGTTCGGCCATGGGATCGAGGCGGAAGCCGGGCTGGGCAAGGTCCTGCACGGAGAGGCCGTTGCGGTCGGCATCGCATTGGCCTTCCGCTTTTCGGCGGAGGCAAGCCTGTGCCCCCCGGCCGAAGCCGAGCGGGTGATCGCCCATCTCACCTCATGCGGATTGCCCACGCGGCTGGCCGAAGTGGGACTTGAAGGCCGCGGCGGCAAGCTTGTCGGCTGGATGGCCGCAGACAAGAAGAATCGGCCGGGGCAGCTGGCGCTGGTGCTTGCCCGGGGTATCGGCAGGGCGTTTCTTGAGCCGACAGTCGACCGGCACCGCCTGGCCGAATTTCTCGAACGCGCGCCCTAGTCCGCGTCAGGCAGCGAGCGGTTCGGTCCGAATGACCTCTCCAACCCGGCCCGCAGGTCGCCCGTCGCGCTCTGCAGCTCGAGCCGCTCGCAATCGCGCAGCCGATATTCGAAGTCGACCTGGTCGATCTCCTCGGCGCCCAGACCCAGCACTTCAAGCGCGGCACGACCCATCTTTATGGCGCTTTCGAACATCTCTCGCTGCGCAAAGGCCACGTTGAGACCGTCGAATTTCATGAGGTGAACCCGGTCGAAGGCGCGAACCAGCACCGCCGCCTGGGGAAATGCTTCCAGCACCCGCTCCACCGCCTCGCGCGTCAGCCCGCCGTCGCGATTGTCGTTGCAGAACAGGATCGCCTGTGCGGTCTCGGCCCCGGCAAGGCGCAGCAGGTCCAGCCGCATTCCATCGCCATAATAGACCTTGGTCCCGATGCTCCCGGCGACCTCGATCATCTTCGCCTCGGTGTCGATCAGCGTCACCGCGACCCGCTTGGCCATCAGCATCTGCGCCGCGGTCTGGCCGAAACGGCCGTAACCGACGACGATGACGCTGGTCTCGGGCGACTTCTCCGGCCCATCAAGGCCTTGCGTGCTGGCCTCCTCCCGCTTCTCCAGCCAGTCGGTCAACCGCATCAGGAAGGGCGTGGTTGCCATCGACAGGGTGACGACGGCCCCCAGCAGCGACGCCGCCTCGGGCAGGATCAGTCGCGCCGCTTCCGCCTGGGCAAACAGGACGAAGCCGAACTCGCCGGCCTGGCTGAGCAGCAGCCCAAGCCTGATGCTGCGCGGCCAGCTGTTGCCGAACCACCGCGCCAGCACGGAAATGATCAGGCACTTGATGAGGATCACCGCCGCCGCGATGCCGACCACGGTCAGGGGACGCGCGGCGATCACCGAAAGATCTAGGAGCATGCCGACCGCCAGGAAGAACAGCCCCAGCAGGACCAGGCGAAACGGCTCGACGTCGCCTTCCAGTTCGTGGCGGTAGGGCGACTCCGCCAGCATCACGCCGGCGATGAATGCGCCGAGCGCGACCGACAGCCCAAGCGCATGCATCAGCGCGGCGGAAGCGATCACCGTGAACAGGCCGGCGACGACAAACAGTTCCCGCTCGCCCAGCCGCCCGATCAGGCGGAACATGGGATTGAGCACCCACCGCCCCGCCAGCACCAGCCCCACGATCGCCAGCACGGTATAGAGGGCGAGCGTCCAGCCGCTGGGATCACTCGGGTCAGGCGAGACGCGCGACATGGCCGCGATGATGGTGATCATCGGCACGATCGACAGGTCCTGGAACAACAGGATGGAAAATGCCCGCTCGCCCTGCGGCGTGCGCAATTCATTGTCGGCGCGCAGCATCGGCAGCACCTGTGCGGTCGACGACAGCCCCAGCGGCAGGCCGATTGCCAGCGCCGCTGCCGGCGTGACATTCAAGGCCAGATGGATGAACAGGCTGAGCGCCAGGCCGCACAGCACGACCTGGATCAGCCCCAGCCCGAATATGTCCTTCCGCAGCCGCCACAGCCGCTGCGGCTGCAGCTCCAGGCCGACCAGGAACAGCAGCAGCGCGATCCCGATTTCCGAGATGCTGGCCAGGTCCTCCGGATCCTCGACCAGGCCGAGCAGGTGCGGACCGATAACCGCGCCGCCGACGATATAGCCAAGGGTGGCGCCCAGCTTGAGCTTGCGGAACAGCGTGACGAAAAGCAGCGCCGTGCCGAGCATGATTGCGCCGCTCTCCAGCATCGCGCTGGCCGTCTCGGCCGCATGGGCTTCCACCGTCATTGCTCCGCCTCGATTGCCGCCAGCAAGGTCCGGAACGGCAGCAGGATCGCGCCATGCCGGCCCTTGCGCGGCACGGCCGGCGCCAGCACCTCCAGCCCGGGCCAGGCGGTCGGCACCTCGCCTGTGCCGGCCAGCCAGGCTTCAAGTTCGGCCAGCGCGGCCCCGACTTCCTCTGCGTTGCGGCACATCGCATGGCCGCCCATCAGCGCGGCGGTGGCCTGGCCATAGGCGCAGGCTTCGACCGCCTGGCGAATCCGCTTCACACGGCCGGCCCAGTCAAGCTCCACTGCGACCCGCATCCGGCTGCCGCAGGTTGGCGAGCGCCGCTCGGTCGCCTCTTCAATCTCGTCGAACGGCTCGAGATAGGGGATCGACGCCGCCAAGCGCAGGATTTCACGGGTGTAGGGAGGCTCCTTCACGCCCTTCGCCACGTAGTGCCGGACGGCCCGTCCTCAAGCAGCACACCCTCAGCCTGGAGCTCATCACGGATTCGGTCGGCCTCGGCAAAGTCGCGGTTCTTCTTGGCCTCGGCCCTGGCGGCGATCTTCGCTTCGATCTCACTCGCATCGCCTTCGCCCCGGAACCATTCGTCGGCGCTCATGGTCAACAGCCCAAGCAGCTGGGCCGACGCCTTGAGCACGCCGGAATCCTCGATCGCCGCCAGCCGCGACAGCGCCAGCGGGGTGTTCAAATCGTCAGCCAGCGCCTCGATCGCTCCGGGATCGATCTCGCCTGCCACCGCATCGCCGGCGGTGCGATAGAGCCGGTCGAGCATCGCCTTCGACTGCGCAATCAGCGCCTCGGTCCAGGGCAGCGGCTGGCGATAGTGCGCGCTCAGCAGCGCAAGGCGCAGTGTTTCCCCCTTGTGGCCCGCCGCGAGCAGGTCCGCCGGCGTGATGATATTGCCGAGGCTCTTCGACATCTTCTCCGCGCCCATGTCGACAAAGCCGTTATGCACCCAGAATCGGGCCAGCGGCAGGTCCTGGTGTGCGCTGCGGCTCTGCGCAATCTCATTTTCATGGTGCGGGAAGATGAGGTCCAGCCCCCCGCCATGGATGTCGATCGTTTCGCCAAGGTGCGTGCGGATCATCGCCGAGCATTCGATGTGCCAGCCCGGCCGCCCGCGGCCCCACGGGCTGTCCCAGCCGACCACGCCTTCCTCGCTCGGCTTCCACATCACGAAATCGGCCGGATCGCGCTTGTAGGGCGCCACTTCGACCCTGGCCCCGGCGATCATCTGCTCGCGGTCCCGCCGGCTGAGCGCGCCATAATCCGGATCGCTCGGGACGGAGAACAACACATGCCCTTCGGCCTCATAGGCGAAGCCCTTGTCGATCAGCTCCCCGATCATCGTGATCATCGCCGGGATTTCCTGGGTCGCATGCGGCGCGATGTCGGGCGGCCGGACGCCGAGCGCGCCCATGTCTTCCAGGTAGAGGCGCTCGTAGCGCTCGGTGATCACCGACGGGTCGACGCCCTCTTCCTTTGCGGCATTGATGATCTTGTCGTCGACGTCGGTGACATTGCGCGCATAAACGAGACTGCTTTCGCCAAACTCGTGCCGGATCAGCCGGGCCAGCGTATCGAACACGACCGCGGGCCGGGCATTGCCGATATGGGCGCGCCCATAGACCGTCGGGCCGCAGACATACATGGTGATCCGCTGCCGATTGAGCGGCACGAACGGCCGTTTTTCCCGCTGCATCGTGTCGTACAGGCGGATCACGCTTCTTCTTCTCCCTTGCGCCGCGTCTCGACCCAGTCGACCACCGCCCGGCCGGTGGCGTTGAGCAGCGGATAGGTGCGGCTGTCCGTCATCCATTCGGGCCGGTCGGCCTCGCCGCCATAGACCATGTCGGTCGCCAGGTTGGCGAGCAGGAAGAACAGCGTCGCGCCCGCCAATCCCTTGACCATGCCGAACCCGCCGCCAAGCAGCCGGTCGACCGGGCCCAGCACCGATCGACGCGCCTTGCCGCCGACTGCCCGCGCGAACAGTTTCACCGCGACATAGGCGGGCAGGAACAACAGGGCGAAGGCCAGCACGCTCGCCCCCGCATCGGTCCCCGCCGGTTCAAGCAGTCGCTCCTGCAGCGGCGTGTGGAACAGCTTCAGCGCGGCGATCCCCGCCACCCAGGCCGCGAGCGCCAGCACTTCATGCGTAAAGCCGCGGACGAAGCCGACCAGCGCGGCGCCGCCAAGCAACAGGATCACGAATATGTCGAGCGCGGTCATTGCGCCTCCGGCTAGCGGAGGCGAAGCGGCGGGGAAAGTGGAAAGCAACGAGGAGGTCGACCACCCCTTGGAGGTTCATCAGCACCTCCGATGCCGAAACGGCCGCCAAATTCCTTCGATTCCAATCTTCGCCGGAAAACTGGTATAAATGTGACCGATGATCGAAGTAGTTCGGTTCGCCTGCAGCAACTGGGTGATTACCCCGGCCGCGCTGGCCGTCAACGAAGTGCCACCCGCGAACATAGGCGAACAACGTTTCATCCTCATTCTCTCCGGCGTCGCCGTGATCGCATTTGAGGGTCGGGCGCCGAACTGGCCCTGGACACATGAAACTGTCCATATCCGACCCGACATCAATCCCGCGCTGGCCCATGCGATTGATCAGCATCAAATCCCCACGCCACCCGGAAATGCAGGTTTTCAGTTCACGCGTGAGTTTCAGGTCGAGCAAATCGCACCCTTCGCGGGGGTGGCGTCGTTCGAGGCGCCGGCGGGAAAGGCTACCGGTGCGGCCTGTGACGCCTGGCGTCCTCACCCATACGAAACGCGCACCGATGCCTTTAATTCGGCGCCATTGCCGCAACTATTTGCTGGAATCCAAGCCGACCTTGCCGAGCGCACCGTCGGCGGCAACATCCACCGCGTGCATTACCATGTGGCCCTGATCGGTAAGATCCGGTTCGGGGCTGTGATCATCACCTGAGCGGCAATTGCGATTTTCTGGCGTCCGTTTTCCAGCCATTGCGGTCATTGGCCCCTCCCCTCCCTCTTAGGGAGGGGTTGGGGGTGGGTAAGCCGCGCTAGCGGCTCGCGCTGCTCACCACCCACCCCTTGATCCCCTCCCTGGAAGGGAGGGGAGAATACGCGTCGCTCCGTTCTTAATTAGTGGTCCTTTTGGCTGACTTCCTTCGCGGCCCCATCAATCACGTCAGCCACTGCCTTTGGCTGCGTCATGAACACCGCGTGGCTCGCAGGGACCTCTGTGACCTTTGCGCCGATGCGCTTCGCCATGTGGCGCAGCATCGCCACGTCAAATGCCTTGTCTTGGCTGGCGATGATCGCCCAGCTCGGCTTGGTCCGCCACGCCGCCTGGGTCAATTTGGTTCCGAAGACCGACATATTGATCGGTACCTGCGAGTCCCGCAGGAATGCGGCATCGGGGTCGCTTGCGTCTGCGGCGAAGCCTGCCTTGAATTTCGCTCCGTTGAGGAAACCGAAGCCATCGGTCTGATCGATGACGAAATCGGGCGTTGCGGCGAAGCCCTCATACTGCTGGGAAGTGCTTTCGCCCGCGTCTGGGGAGAGAGCCGAGACATAAACCAAGGCGACGACTTTCGGGTCGACGCCAGCTTCGGTGATGACGGTCCCGCCCCACGAATGACCGACGAGGATCGTCGGCTTATCTTGCCGGGCAAGCACGCGCCTCGTGGCCGCGACATCATCGGCAAGCGACGTCAGCGGGTTCTGAACGATCGAGACGCGATATCCTCGACGCGTCAGATCGTCATAGACGCCCCTCCATCCGGAACCGTCTGCGAAGGCACCGTGAACCAGGACGACGTTGACGGACTTTTCGGCTGGAGTGGCAGTTGCTGAGCTACTGGCGGCTAGGGCCGCTAGCGCAATGGCAAGTGATGATTTGATCATGAGGCTTCCTCGCTGGCGCTCGCGATAA
Organism: Sphingomicrobium sp.; assembly: GCA_035720125.1. Taxonomy (GTDB): domain Bacteria; phylum Pseudomonadota; class Alphaproteobacteria; order Sphingomonadales; family Sphingomonadaceae; genus Sphingomicrobium. The sequence goes on from DASTOV010000201.1 coordinate 12,891, forward strand.
CAGTATCGCGTTCAACACTATATCTCCCCCACCACCTCATCAAAACGTCCGCTTTCGACCCATTGCGATCATTGACATTCGGGCATCGTATCGCCGTAAATCGGAAGCCCGAACGACTAACTCCTCTCCCCGGCGGGGAGAGGGATTTTGAGCGACCGCTTTCCACCCATTGTCGAATTAGCCCCTCCCCTCGATGGGGAGGGGTTGGGGTGGGGTGATGCTGGGCATGAAGCGCTGCGGAAGCGGGAAAATCACCCCCACCTGGCCTCCCCCATCAAGGGGGAGGGATTTGCGCCGAGCTCGTTGGAATGACGAAAACGAAAGCGCGGCCGCTCACCCCGCCGGGGAGAGGGAGTTGTGGCATGTCCGCTTTCCAGCCATTTCGGTCATAAAATCCTAATGGCAGCTTTCGACCCATTGCGGTCATTAGCTTCCGAGTTACAAGTTCGTATGTCCGCATTCAGTAAGTCGCCCTGGTTCCCCGGCCTAGCTGCCCTGATATTCGCAGCTCTCGGCCTCATATGGGAAGGTGAGCGCTATTACCTTTTGGGATTGGCTGGTGCGGCTGCGTTCTGGGCCGCAATTGATGTTGCTAGTCGCATTTTCGGGACCGGCGGCGGCGAAGCCTAATGACCGCTTTCCACCCATTCCTGCCATAAATTGCTTATGGCAGCTTTCGACCCATTGCGGACATTAGCTCCTGGATCGGTTAAGACCTGTCCGTTGGCATCGGGGGGACATCAGATGACGAGAAGGCTTCCCTTAATCGCCGCCTTGGCGTTGGGCTTCCCTTGCCACGCCGCGGCAGCACAGGTTCAGCAGGTTTCGCCCGTGAAAACCGTGCGAGTGCTGGCGACAGGCGGGACGATTGCCGGGTCGGGACAGAGTTCGAGCGCCGCATACCGCGCCGGAGTAGTGCCGATTGCCGACATGCTTCACGCTGTTCCCGGCTTAAGCAACATTGCCAATATTAGCTCGGAGCAAGTTACCAACGTTGGTAGCTACGATATGGATGAGACGCTGTGGCTGAAACTGCTGGCCCGCGTTCAAGCGGCCGTCTCCGACCCGACCATTTCCGGAGTCGTAATCACGCACGGCACCGACACCCTTGAGGAGACCGCATACTTCCTGAAACTTGTCGTGCCATCCACGAAGCCGGTAGTCCTTGTCGGCTCGATGCGACCCGGCACGACCGTTGGAGCGGACGGTCCGCAGAACCTGTTGGACGCGGTTCGTGTCGCGAGCGCTGACGAAGCGCGAAATCGCGGCGTACTTGTCGTTATGAACGACACGATCTTCGATCCGGCGTCGATGACCAAGGTGGACGTTCGGCACGTCAATGCTTTCGGCGCTCCTAGTCGCGGTCCTATCGGACAGGTTCTGACAGGCCGCCCAACATTCTTCACCAAGGCGGACCCCCATCGCGCCGCATTTGAGATTGCAGTTCCGGACGCAAGATTTCCGCGCGTTGCCATCGCCTACGCCTACGTTGGCATCACCGGTGGAGACATTCTTGCTGTGGCCCGGGGTAATAGTGGTCTGGTCATTGCAGGCGAGGGGGCAGGCAGCTTCTCGGCTAGTGCACGCAAGGCGGTTCGGGAACTTACTAGTAAGGGCTTTCCCGTCGTGCGTGTGGCTCGCCAAGGCATAGGGGATGTTTGGATCAACGAGCCATCGATGGGAGATGTAAGCGATGCGTCGCTCGGAACAGTGGCCGGGCGCGAGCTGACACCCGCGAAGGCTCGGATTTTGCTCATGCTTGCCCTCCTACGGCCCATATCTCACGACGACCTTCAATCCTTATTCGATCGCTTTGGGGCTGCAGCTGGGGGCGAATAGGACGAGTGTCCGCTTTCCACCCAAAGCGGTCATTAGGGTCATCCGACCTAGTTGGCAGGCATGCGGCTAATATCATTCCACTTATCGGGAGAAGTATCGTCTCCGCACGGAAGCGGCCGATTTGGGCCATCCGGCTCGCTTCGGCACATTCCACGAATGTGATCGACGATCAGCGCGCAATGATTGGCGGTGTTACACGGCGGGTGGGTCGCTGTGCTGTACCAACGGCAGTAGCGGACTAACGCAAGGGCCGGTTCCTTGCCGATTGTCTCGCGGCAAGGTGGCTCGGCTTCCCCAACCGCGAGCGCAGCGGCAAATGCACGCTCGGTAGTTTCTTTTGGTGAAGATTTTTGGCCGGACGCGCTTAGGCATCCCGCAAATCCCATCAGCAAGATCGCGATGACTATCCGCCTCACCATAAGCTCCTACTAATCGCGAAGCTTATCGCAGTCTAATGCCCGCTTTCCACCCATTGCGGCCATTAGGCTGCTTCGTCGTGGTTCACTTGGAAGGCGAATGAGCGGACCCACGGTGACGACTCTGGCGAGTAATCCGGCAGGCCCCGGATGCCTTCGGAGAACCGCTCGATGAACTCGTCCACCTCGGGCTGCGGGACATCGTAGCAATCAATACGAATGATAACTTGCTTGTTGGCGGCCCTCGGAAACTGCTCCGCCAGTTGCCCGTCGAGCGCCGCATCAAGGCAACCGTAGACCCGATCCTGCAATGCTCGAAGGTGGTCGTCCACAGGCCCTTGCCAGGGACCCTGCTCTACAAGCACCATTAGACAGGCGTCCTGCTCGTCATCGAACGCAATGAAGTCGACTGTAACCGTCATGACCGAATGCCTAGGAGAGCTTATGTCCGCTTTCCACCCATTTCGGCCATTAGCGCCCCAATATCTGATCGACCAATTCCCTGAGCCGCCCGAAGCGCGTCAATGCGATTCCGCTGGGCCCTTCCGTTCCTGCCGGCGCCCAACCCCGATCGAAGCCGAGCTTGGCGGATTCCTTGAGTCGCAACCCGGCATGGGCCACCGGCCGCACCTCGCCCGACAGTGCGATCTCGCCCATCACCACCGCCTCCTGCGGCACCGGCTGTTCGCTAAGCGCCGACACCAGCGCCGCCGCGACTGCCAGGTCCGCTGCCGGATCGCTCAGCCGATAGCCGCCGGCAACGTTCAGATAGACTTCGGCAGTCGCAAAGCTGATCCCGCAACGCGCTTCCAGCACCGCCAGGATCATCGCCAGCCGCCCGCTGTCCCAGCCGACAGCTGAGCGACGCGGCGTCGCCCCGCTCGCCAGCCGCACGACCAGCGCCTGGATCTCGACCAGCACCGGCCTCGTCCCCTCCAGCGCCGGGAAGACGCTGGTTCCGCTGACCGGCTCGCCGCGCTGGGTCAGGAACAGGGCGGACGGATTGGGCACCTCGATCAGCCCGCCGCCCTCCATGGCGAACACGCCGATCTCGTCGGTCCCGCCGAACCGGTTCTTGGCGGCGCGGAGAATGCGGTACTGGTGACTGCGCTCGCCTTCGAAGCCCAGCACCGTGTCGACCATATGCTCCAGCACACGCGGGCCCGCGATCGTGCCGTCCTTGGTGACATGGCCAACCAGCACCAGCGCCGTACCCTGCTCCTTGGCGAAGCGCACAAGTTCCTGCGCCGAGGCGCGGACCTGGCTGACCGTCCCTGGCGCGCCCTCGATCAAGTCGCTGTGCATCGTCTGGATCGAATCGATCACCAGCATCGCGGGCGGCTCGCCCTGGCTGACGGTGGCCAATATGTCGCGGACCGACGTGGCGGCGGCCAGTCGCACCGGCGCCCCGCCCAACCCCAGCCGGATGGCGCGCAGACGTACCTGGTCGGCCGCCTCCTCGCCCGAGACATAGACCACCTCGCGCCCCGAAGCCGCCAGCTTGGCGGCGACCTGCAGCAGCAGCGTCGACTTGCCGATGCCCGGATCGCCGCCCAGCAGCATTGCGGAACCCGGCACGATCCCGCCTCCGATTGCCCGGTCGAATTCGGCAATTCCGGTCTGCATCCGGTCGGGCAGCGCGACGACCGCGTCCAGCCCGACCAGCTCGACCGCCCGCCCGCCGCTCCTGAGGTCATGCCTTGCCGAAAAAACGGTCGGCGCGGCCGCTTCCTGTGCCAGCGTGTTCCACTCGGCGCAGTCGGGGCATTGCCCCTGCCAGCGGTGATGCTCCGACCCGCATGCCTGGCAAATGTATCGTGTCTTGAGCTTGGCCATTGGTGGCACAAGCTATCGGAACGAAGCAGGAACGCAAGCGGCAATTGGCGGGGCGTCTCATGGTCTCGTCAGGCGGTCTTGCGGGCGCTATTAACGTCTCCGGAGGGTGCGCATGGCCGACGTCTTCCTGTCTTACGCCAGACCCAGTGCGAACGATGCGATGCGCATCGCCAATTGCCTGCGGTCGGCCGGCTATTCGGTCTGGTATGACGAAAGCCTCCCAGCCCACCGGGCATTTACCGACGTCATCGCAGAACAGTTGGACACGGCTTCCGCCGTGCTGGTGCTGTGGACCAATGAGGCTGCTGGCTCCCATTGGGTTCGTTCGGAGGCAAGCCGCGGTCTGGAGACGGGCCGCCTGGTCCAGTTGCGGCTTGATGATGTGCGCCTGCCGATGCCGTTCGACCAGATTCAATGCGCCGACCTCAGGCGCTGGGGCGGCGATTGCGATTTGCCCGGCTGGAAGACGGTCATTGGGAGCATTGCAGCACTTGCCGGCGAGGATCGGCCAGCTGAAATTCGAGTGACGCGGTCTGCGCCCGACCGACGCAAGCTGCTCCTGGCGGGTGGAGCAGTGGTCATCTTGGGCGGAAGTGGTTTTGCCATTTGGCGCAATCGTGAACCGACGATGTCGCCGGAGGCCGAATTGCTTCTCCAGAAGGGGATGGATGCGCTGCAGGCCAACGACGCGCTCGACCCGGAGGATGAGGGGACAACTGCCCAAGCCATTGCCCTGTTGACCGAAGCCACCCGTCTGGCCCCACAGTCCGAACTGGCGTGGGGCGGGCTGGCGCTTGCCTACGCCGCTCGCCGGCGGTCTGCGCCGGTCGAAGAAAGGCCGGGACTCGAGGCACGAGGCCGATCCGCTGCCGAAGCTGCATTGCGCCTTGATCCAAGCGAACCGCGGTCACTGGCTGCGCTTCGGATCATGGCTCCGGTCTATCAAAACTGGCTGGAAGCGGAGCGGGAGGCTCGGCGCGCGCTATCCAAGAACTCGAATTTCCCGATCCTGCTCTTCGTCTTGTCCGATGTGCTGGGAAGCGTTGGCCGTTGGCGGGCAGCGACTGAATTGTCCAACCGCCTCGACAGGAAGAAATTCCTGCTGCCGGGAGCGGAGAGAAAGGCGATCATCAACCTTTGGTCGGCTGGTGATCTCCAGGCCGCTGACGCGGCTATCAAGGCCGCAGTCGAACGTTGGCCGAAGCAGCGGCAAGTGTGGCGCACCCAGATCGCTTACCTGCTGTACAGCGGCCGTGCATCCGAAGCGCTGGCGATCCTGAACGATGTGGAAGAGCGGCCGCTCGACGTTCCGACCGGTTTGATCGAGGCGGCGAGCGCGACCGCCAGGGCATTGACCGGACAGATGAGCAAGCAGGACGCTGTGGAGGCCAATCTTTCCTTTCTGAGGACCAATCCGGTACCAGCGCTGGCTGTGGCCCAGGCCTGCGCGGCCATTGGTGATGTGGCAACATCGTTCGACTTGCTCGATGGCTATTATTTCGGGGAGCGGCAATGGGCTGCGCTTGCACCCCCGGCGGGTAACCAGGACCGCCAGACGAGCCCCTTGTTCCAGCCGCCTATGCGCAACCTCCGCCAGGACCCCCGCTTTGATCGACTTGTCGAACGCATTGGATTGACCGCTTACTGGCGCCAGTCGCGCACCGTGCCGGATTATCGGCATAACAATCAGCGCACCGAGGGCGCTCAGGCCTAACAAATTCCCTGTCCTACTTGTGCGGCATTGGCTAGGCAGCGGCCATGCCTGGCCGCGCCAACCCGATCATTTCATCCCGTATTGCCATAAGGTCGCACCGGACACGCGAAAAGGCGCCTCACCTTGAGACTTTAGTGACCTTAGGCCCATGGCGCTGATCCCCGAGCCACTCCGAATCGCGGATTTCCGGGCTTTCTGGCTCGCCCGGCTGACCACGACCATCGGCCAGATGGCAATGGTCATCGTCATCGGCTGGCAGGTTTACGACATTGCCCGCGAAACGATGGACATCCGCGAGGCCGCGTTCCAGCTCGGCCTGATCGGCCTGGTGCAGTTCGTTCCCCTGTTCCTGCTGACCCCGATCAGCGGCTGGACCGCCGACCGGCTCGACCGGCGCCATGTGGCCCGGGCGGTCATCCTGCTCGAACTGATTTGCGCGCTTATCCTGTTCGGTGCGACCTGGGGCGGATTCATCAGCCTGCCGATCCTCTTCGGCGTCGCGGCGCTCCTGGGCGTTGCCCGGGCTTTTGCCGGTCCCGCACTCGGGGCAATGGCGCCCAATCTCGTGCCGCGCGACATCCTGCCCAACGCCATCGCGCTAAGCTCCACCGCCTGGCAGGTCGGCGCGATCGTCGGCCCGGCCATCGGCGGCATCCTCTACGACGTGACGCCGCACTTCCCTTATGCATTGAGCGCGGCGCTGTTCGCATTTTCCGTGGCCTGCCTGTTCACGATCAGCCCGCTGCCTCGCACTGCGCTCAAGCCAGGAAGCCCGTTGCGGCAGATGGTCGACGGCCTCTCCTATGTGCGCCGCAACCGGCTGGTGCTCGGCGCGATCACGCTGGATCTGTTCGCGGTGCTGCTCGGCGGCGCAACCGCCATGCTTCCCCTCTATGCACGCGACATCCTTCAGGTTGGTGCGGATGGGCTCGGGCCATTGCGCGCGGCTCCGGCACTGGGCGCGACCCTGACCGCCATCTTCTTTTCGGTCCGGCCGCTCAAGACCGACGTCGGCGTCAAGATGCTGACGGCCGTCGTGGTGTTCGGCGCGGCCACCGCGGTGTTCGGCTTCTCGCGATCCTATTGGCTGTCATTGTCGATGCTGGCGCTGCTCGGCGCGGCGGACATGTTCTCGGTCTATATCCGCCAGTCATTGATTCAGCTGCACACGCCGGACGAAATGCGCGGCCGGGTCTCCGCCGCCTCGACCCTGGCGATATCCGCCTCCAACGAACTAGGCGAAACCCGAAGCGGCTTTACGGCTGCCCTGCTTGGCCCGGTGACCGCAACCGTTGCCGGGGGTATCGCGGCGGTCGCCGTGACCCTGATCTGGGCACTTTGGTTCCCCGAACTCAGAAAGGCCCGTACCTTTGAACTGGCCGACGAACCGCCGCCCCAGGACGCAGTCATCGCCGGAGGAGCCTGATGGCTTGCAGCTATTCGCAACCGTAACGATGGTGCCGCACCCCCAAGGAGAAAATGCATGAAGGCAGCCAATATCCTCGAGACGATCGGCAACACGCCGCACATCCGCCTCAACCGTCTGTTCGACGGCAAGGCGGAAGTGTGGATCAAGTCGGAACGGTCGAACCCTGCGGCTTCGATCAAGGACCGCATCGCGCTGTCGATGGTCGAGGATGCCGAGAAGAGCGGCAAGCTGAAGCCGGGCGGCGTCATCGTCGAGCCGACCAGCGGCAATACCGGCATTGGCCTGGCCATGGTCGCGGCGGTCAAGGGCTATCGGCTGATCCTCGTCATGCCCGACAGCATGTCGGTCGAGCGGCGGCGGCTGATGCTCGCCTACGGCGCCGAATTCGACCTGACGCCGCGCGAAAAGGGCATGAAGGGGGCCATCGCCCGGGCCGAGGAAATCATCGCCGCGACGCCCGGCTCCTGGATGCCGCAGCAGTTCGACAATCCGGCCAATGTCGAGGTGCATGTGCGGACCACGGCGCAGGAAATCGTCAGCGACTTTCGTGACCAGCCGTTCGACGCGCTGATCACCGGCGTCGGCACGGGCGGCCACATCACCGGCTGCGCCAAGGTCCTGAAGCAGGCATGGCCGTCGCTCAAGGTGTTCGCGGTCGAACCGACCTTGTCGCCCGTCATCTCGGGCGGCGATCCTGCGCCGCACCCGATCCAGGGCATCGGCGCAGGTTTCATCCCGAACAACCTCGAGGTTCCGCTGCTCGACGGGGTCATCAAGGTCTCGCCGGAGGACGCCAAGGACATGGCCCGGCGCGCGGCGCGGGAGGAAGGCATGCTGGTCGGTATCTCGTCGGGCGCGACCCTCGCCGCGATCGCCCAGAAACTGCCGGAACTGGGCGAGAATCCCCGCGTCATGGGGTTCAATTACGATACCGGGGAACGCTATCTGTCGGTCGCCGATTTCCTTCCCGAGGAACAGGGTTAAGGGGCCGGAAGCGACGTCCGTTTGACGTTGCGTTAATCCTTTTCCGTTAATTCCCGGACACTCGATGGAGTGTCACAGGGGATGCGAAGGGCACGGTTCGCCGTTTCCGACGGCGACGGAAT
>DASTOV010000202.1:0-2448 GCA_035720125.1 Sphingomicrobium sp.
CCTCGACTCCCGCTACACCGGCCGCGACTATGACAGCGCCGGCGAGACGCCCGACAATGACCCCAGCTTCTACGGCATCGATGCGGGCTATACGGCCGCGATCAATGCCTGGTCGCGCGGGGGCCTCGGCTTCGTTACCGATCGCGAATATCAGTCGATCGCCGGCCTGGGCCGCGACTGGGACTGGCGGATCGGCGGGCGCGACGCCAACGCCTATCTCAACGTCACGCCCTATCTCGGCAAGGCGCTGCGCGAGAATTCGGGAATGCGCATCTTCGTGGCGCAAGGCTATTACGACTTCGCCACGCCCTTTTTCGCGGCCGAATATGCGCTGACACGGACCGGCATCCCGCAGGACCGCATCGAGTATCGATATTATGGCGCGGGCCACATGATGTATGTGCGCGACGAGGACCGGGCGCAGCTTTCCCGCGACGTCCGCCAGTTCATCCGCTCGCGCTAGGCAGTTCGTCCTAGCGCAGCACGCCCGCCTGCTTCTGGCGATGGGCGTAATAGAATAGCGCCGCGGCAATGCCGATGATCACATAGGACATCGCCGCCATCATGGGGTCCTTGTCCATCGGCGCCGGCATGGGCGGTGCGGCCAGGATCTGGTAACCAAGGCCCAGCAGTGCGCCGAGCAGCGACAAGCCGAAAATTGGGACGGCCCAGCGATGGCGCATCAGCAGCAGGATCGAGCCCAACAGCCCCATCCACACCCCAAGGCCCCAGCCGAACTGCGCATAGATCGGGAAACCTTCGACCCAGGCCAGCATCACATTGGGATCGACATCCGGCGCCATGCTCCTGAAATAATCCAGGTTGCGCATCCGGGTCATCAGATAGTCGTAACAGCCAAAGCTGTTCCACAGGAGCGACAGCAGGCCGACGATCCAAAGATGCATCGGCGCCTTCGTGGCCAGTTTATTGTCCATGATGCATTCCCCCTCCAGCGCCGGCTGGTCGCCGCCCCACGGAACGCAAAATGGGGTAGTCGAGGCGCCGATTGCCATGCCGGCCGCGACGCATCAGCAGCCATTTCATGCGGGATGTCAATTGTCCGTGCTATATGTGGAATGGCGACCGGAGGGATGATGCGCGACAGGATCGGCAGGATCGATGGGTGGCTGGGCCGGCTGTTTTTCAGATGCGTCGGGCTGCTCTGCGCCGCGGTGGCGTTGCTGAGCGCCTATGCGGTCATCTGGCATCTCACCCACTGGAACCCGGCCTATTCGCTTTGGCCGGCCATCATGTTCAGCCTGGTCGCCCTCGCCGGACTGTCGGTCGTGCCCTACTGTTTTTCGCGCAAGCGAACCTTCGGGGAAGCACTCGACGCCATGGAAGGCGGGGCCGGCGACCAGCATCGGCGACGCTGAGTTCCGGCCAGTCGGAAACTTCAGCGCCGCCCATCGCTGCCTAGAAAGCGAACCGCAGCCCAAGTTGCGCCGACGTCTCCTCGCCCTGGTCCTTGCCGGCCGTCGCCGATCCGGCAACGTCTAGCGTGACCGACGAGAAGATCGCCGCGCTGAAGCCAAGCGACAGGCGCCCATAGGCGTCCTTCGACGCATCGTCGAATTCAAAGCTGTTGACGATGATCGGCGCCGAGGTCTGCGAAAAGCGCACCGTGCGCGCGTCGCCGGTGAAGTCCTTTTCCACCACCGCGGAGGCGAAGGGGCGCAGCTGCACGCCGCCGCCGGCAAAGTCGCCGCGCACTTCCACGCCGAGCGAGCCGCGCAGCGACTTGTAGGTGAGGGAATCGACGTTGAGCGTCAGGGCCGGATCGCCCGTTTCGGTATAGCTGTCGACCTTGGCCTTGGCATAATCGAGCGCAACCACCGGTCCGATGCGGACAGCGCCCATCGGGAACAGATAGCCGCCCTTGGCTCCGGTGATGAAATGATTGCCGTCGGGGTCGGCTTCCAGTTCGTTGACGACGCCCGCCCGCTCGATCTCGTGATCGTTCCAGCCATAGCCGGCATAGGCCTGGACGAACGCGCCGCCCATGCCGAACGCGCCGTAGCCGCCAAGCTGCAGCGACCTGCTCTCGGTTTCGGCGGCGTCGTTGCCGAAGTTCACCTTGGGCTTCGAATAGTTGAGGGCGAGGCCCACCAGCCCGGAACCGAAGCCATATTCCGCGCCGGCAGTCACGCCCACGCCGCTGGAACGATAGGCATCGTTGGTCTGCCCGGCGCCGAGCTTGCGAGTGAAGCCGTCGCCGGCAAGAAAGAATTTGAACCCTTCGGGCATGTCCCCATCGCGCGGTGCGGTCGTGTCCATGCGTGCCGTCAGGGTGCGCCCGAACTGCCGCGCGACATCCAGGCTCATGTCGCTTGTGGCCTGGAGGGTCAGCGGCGCTTGCAGCTGCACGGCGATATAGTGGGCGACGATGGCAAAGCCCTGCGACGTCAGGTGAAGCGCGTCGCCCTAGAATAGATAGCCGCTGGAACT
>DASTOV010000203.1:0-3958 GCA_035720125.1 Sphingomicrobium sp.
ATCAACCCGTTCGACCATGGCCCGCTGCACACCGACATGTGGAAGACGCAAGGGCTGAAGCAGGCGCTGGACAAATACGCCTTCGACGCGGCCTTCGGCGGCGCGCGGCGGGACGAGGAGAAGTCCCGCGCCAAGGAGCGCATCTTCTCCTTCCGCACGGCCAGCCATCGCTGGGATCCGAAGCGGCAGCGGCCGGAACTCTGGTCGCTCTACAATGTCCGCAAGAATCCCGGGGAATCGATGCGCGTCTTTCCCCTGTCCAACTGGACCGAGCTCGACGTCTGGCAATATATCATGCGCGAGAAGATCGAGATCGTGCCGCTCTATCTTGCCGCGCCGCGGCAGGTGGTGGCGCGCGACGGGCTGATCATCATGATCGACGACGACCGATTCCGGTTCCGCGATGGAGAGCAGGTTGAAACGCGCTCGGTGCGGTTCCGGACGCTCGGCTGCTATCCGCTGTCCGGCGCGGTCGAAAGCGATGCCGACACGATCGAGAAGGTCGTGCAGGAAATGCTGCTGGCCACGACCAGCGAGCGGCAGGGCCGGATCATCGATCGCGACGCGGGTGACGGGTCGATGGAGAAGAAGAAGCAGGAGGGTTACTTCTGATGGCCCTGCCGCACGCTCCTCAATATCAAATAGAAGAACGCGACCTTATCGCCAGCGACATCGGGGCCTATCTCGAGCGGCAGAAGGCGAAGGAACTGCTGCGCTTCATCACCTGCGGCAGCGTCGACGATGGCAAGTCGACGTTGATCGGTCGATTACTTTACGAAACGCGGCAGATCTTCGACGACCAGATGGCGGCGTTGGAAGCCGACAGCAGGAAGGTCGGGACGCAGGGCGGGGCAATCGATTTCGCGCTGCTCGTCGACGGTCTTGCCGCCGAGCGCGAACAGGGCATCACCATCGACGTCGCCTATCGCTTCTTCGCGACGGCGAAGCGCAAGTTCATCGTCGCCGACACGCCCGGCCATGAACAATATACACGCAACATGGTCACCGGCGCCTCGACCGCCGACCTTGCCCTGCTGCTGGTCGATGCGCGCAAGGGATTGCTCGAACAAACGAGGCGCCACTCGATCCTGGCACAGCTGGTCGGGATCCGCCGGGTCGTGCTGGCGGTCACGAAGATGGACCTGGTTGATTTTAACCGAGATCGGTTCGAGGAGATTTCCGCCGACTATCGCGGCTTTGCCGGCCAGATCGGGATCGACGAGTGGGTCGCCATCCCGGTCTCCGGGCTGACAGGGGACAATGTCGCCGGCCATGGTGAGGCAATGGGCTGGTACGACGGCCCGACCTTGCTCGAACATCTCGAGGAGGTGCCGATCGACAGCGCGGCCGACGAGGCCAAGCCGTTCCGCATGCCGGTACAATGGGTCAGCCGGCCCGACCAGCATTTCCGCGGGTTCGCGGGACAGGTTGCGGGCGGCCGCGTCATGCCGGGGGACGAGGTGCGCATCCTGCCGTCCGGCCGCATCGGCCGCATCGATCGGATCGTTGGCGGCTATGGCGACCTCGAGCAGGCGGTTGCGGGGCAGTCGGTCACGCTCACCCTGACCCAGGAGATTGATTGCTCGCGCGGCGACGTGATTGCTGCCGCCAAGGCTCCCCCTCACGCCGCCGACCAGTTCGAGGCGACGATCGTGTGGATGGCCGACGAGCCGATGATCCCGGGGCGCGGCTATTGGCTGAAGCTGGCCACGCAGAACGCCACCGCGACCATCGCCCACCCAAAGCATCAGCTCAACGTCAACACGCTGGAGGAACTGGCCGCCAAGACGCTGGAGCTCAATGCCATCGGCGTCGCCGAGTTGACGACCGACCGGCCGATCGTGTTCGAACCCTATCGCGACCCCGATGGCGGGCCGCCCAACCGGGTGCTCGGCGGTTTCATCCTGATCGACAAGCTCAGCAACGCGACGGTCGCCGCCGGCATGCTGCACTTCGCTCTCCGCCGCGCCGAAAATGTCCATTGGCAGGCGCTGGACGTGGGTCGCGACACCCATGCTCGCCTCAAGGGCCAGAAGCCGGCGGTGCTGTGGTTCACGGGCCTTTCCGGCGCGGGCAAGTCGACGATTGCCAACCTCGTTGAAAAGAAGCTGGCGGCGATGGGCCGCCACACCTTCCTGCTTGACGGCGACAATGTCCGCCACGGGCTCAACAAGGACCTGGGTTTTACCGAGGCTGACCGGATCGAGAATATCCGTCGCGTCGGCGAGGTCGCCAGGCTGATGACCGATGCGGGCCTCATTGTGCTGACCGCGTTCATTTCGCCGTTCCGGGCCGAGCGGGACATGGTGCGCAAGATGCTTCCCGAAGGCGAGTTCATCGAGATCTTCGTCGATACGCCGCTGGCCGAGGCGGAGGCGCGCGACGTCAAGGGACTGTATGCCAAGGCGCGGGCCGGCGAACTGCCCAATTTCACCGGCATCGACAGCCCCTATGAGGCACCCGAGCAGCCGGAGCTGCGGATCGACACGACGGCGATGAGCGCCGAGGAAGCCGCGGCCAGGATCGTCGACGAACTGTCAAAGCGGCGTTGAAGGCTTAACGCGGCACGATCCCGCCGGCCTTCATTTCGGCGGGCGTGACGACGCCATCATTGTCGGTGTCGAGCCGGTCGAAGTTGGCGAGCGTGGCGCTGCGATGTTCCGCAAGGCTGACCTGGCTGTCACGGTTCCCGTCCATCCGCGCCACCATCGGTTCGGCATTGGCCGCGGGAGCCGGAGTCGCAACCGCGGCGAATTCTGCCTGGCTCAATTGCCCGTTCCTGTCCTTGTCGAGCTGGGCGAACAGAGCCTTGTTGCGTGCCTTGGCCTGGGCTGCGGCCTGGCGATTTTGATGCTGTTCGATCTCGGCCCGGCTCAGCTGGCCGTTCTTGTCTGCATCCATCCGGTGGAATTCGCCCTCCATGCTGGCAATGAACTGCGCCCGGCTCAGCGGCTTGGTGCCGGCGGGTTCGGGATTCTTGGCCTGGCCCGACGCCGGCGAGGCGATCGCCAGCGCAATGACGGAGGCGGCGGCGAGTGATTTTCGCGACAATGGCTCCTCCCCGGAAACGGCGTTACGCTAAACGCTTCCAAAGCCATTTCAAGAGGTTGACGGCCTCCGTCGCTCAGAAGGTATAGGCCACCCCGAGCGCCCCGAACCATTGGCTGGAACTGCCGCGATCATCGACGATCGGCGAGTCCGCGAAATCGCCCGACAGCTTGGTGTAGAGGCCGATGCCGAAGATCGACCAGCCTTGGGTCAAATCGCCGCTCAGCGACTGGTTGGCGAACAGGCCGAGCCGCCAATGCTTGAAGCCGCCCTCGGCCTCGAACAGGGGAAGCCCGCTGGCCAGCGAGCCGGCCGGGTCGATCGAGTAATAATAGTCGGCATAGCCGTCGCCGGCCCATTCGGCGCTGGCCGAAACGCCGACATAGGTGGTGGTGGACAGCGGCGTTCCGAAATCGATTGTCGGGGTGATCAGGGTGGAGCCATGCGCGTCACTCACGTCCGTGATCACGTCAACGTGGAAGCTCAGCGCGTCATAGGGGTTGGTCAGCCCATGATAGGTAATGCCGGCATAGCCGCCGATCTCGAATGCCGTGTCCAGCTCGGGCAGGGCATCGACCGCATCGTCGTCGACCTTGCCGGTGCGATTGAGCCGGACGCCGACGATGGGACCGAAATCGAACTCCACCGGACCGTCTCCGCGCCGGATGAAATCGACGTATAGGAAGGTGCCGCGCGTGTAGAAATTGAACCCGTTCCAGCGGCCGCGAATCCCGGCCACGGGAATGAACTCATAATCGTCCGACCCCTCATAGTCCGGAACGATGCCGGCGCCCGCGCCGATGCTGAAGGTATCGCTCTGGTCGTTGGGGTCGGGCAGCTCGCCGGTCCGGGTCTGGGCGAGAGCGGGTACGGCGGCAGCGAGTGCTGCGAAGCAGAATATGGCCTTTAA
>DASTOV010000204.1:0-9665 GCA_035720125.1 Sphingomicrobium sp.
TATGGTCCGCGCCGCGATTGCCGCCGAGGACGGGAGGTTCTGCCAGCACAACGGCTTTGATTTCGAAGCGATCGAGGATGCGATGAAGCGCAACGCATCGGGTGGGCGCATTCGCGGCGGATCGACCATCAGTCAGCAGACCGCAAAGAACGTGTTCCTGTGGCAGGGCGGCGGCTATTTCCGCAAGGGGATGGAGGCTTACTTCACCTTCCTGATCGAGCAGCTGTGGGGGAAGCGTCGGATTATGGAAGTTTACCTCAACGTCGCCGAGACGGGGATCGGCACCTATGGAGCCAATGCCGGGGCACAGCGATATTTCGGGCATGACGCCAGCGCATTGGGTACGACCGAGGCGGCGAGGATCGCGGCGGTGCTGCCGCTGCCCAAGAAGCGCGGCGCCATCGCGCCCAAGGGCTTTACCCGCCGCTATGGCAATACCATCGCGGCGAGGATCGGGCAGGTCCGTCGCGACGGGCTCGATGCCTGTGTTTATGAGGGCGCGACGGCTCCCCGCGACAAGACGCCGCCTCCAAGCAAGGGTCCAACCGAATTGCCGGGCAGCGAATATGAAACGGCTACCCCGCCCCCGCCTGCGCCTTCAGTCGACACGACACCGATCGAGGAGGCGGCACCGCTTTCCGACACCAGCGCGGTTGGTTCGCAAGAAGTGGGGACCGAGATTACCGCCCCGCCGGAGCCGGCCCCCTCGACGACCGCTCCAGAGCCTCAGGCCAACGAGATGCAGCCGCCGCCGTCCTGATGGCGGGACGCTAACCGACCAGTGCCAGCCTTGGCGGCTCCTGCGCGCTGAGCTCGACGGCGCCTTCGCCAAGGATCCGGGAAAGGCGGGCGGCAAGGTCGGCATCCAGGGTGAAATCGCGGCCCAGCAAAAGTATCGCCTCACGACCGTCGCTGACGGGCAGGATTGCGCGGACGATCCCGGATCCACCCCGGGCCCCCGCCAGTTCGCGGGCGATGGCGCGGACCTGCGCAGCGTCGGCGATGTGCAGGCTAAGCATCAGCCGCGTTCTTTTCGCGAGACTATCCAGCGGCTGGAACTTCTTGACCGTGACCCGCGGCGCATCGTCGCCAGCGCGTCGGTCCAACTCGACGCTCAACAGGCCGCAGGCACCGGACTTAGCAGCGGCTTCCAATTCGGCCGATGGCTCATCATCGAAGACGGTCGCTTCAAATTGGCCGGAAGCATCTGAAATTGTTGCCAAAAGATAGCGCCTTCCCTTGGCCGACGTACGCCAGCGAGCACCCTCCACCAGGCCGGCCATGGTCGCGGTTGAACGGCCCTCCCCAAGCGGCAGGTCGCTCAATTCCGCGAAGCTGCGGACCTTGTACGCGCCAAGCAGGTGCCGCTGTGCATCGACCGGATGCGCCGAGAAGTAAAAGCCGTAGGCATCGCGCTCCGCGGCCATCCGCTCGGCGAGAGTCCAGCGCACGTCCTTCGGCAGGCGGATCGGTGCGACTCCGCTGCCGCCGCCGCTGGCGAACAGGCCATGCTGCCCGCTGGTCCGCTGGTCGTGCGCCGCCGCGGCATGGGCCAGGATCGTCTCGGCGACCGCATGTACCGAGGGGCGATCGGCGTCGATCGCGTCAAATGCGCCGGCAGCCGCCAGGCTCTCCAACTGGCGGCGATTGAGCAGCTTGGGGTCGATCCGCTCGGCGAAGTCGTCGAGGCTCTTGAATGGCCCATTCGCCTCGCGCTCGGCCACCAGCGACTGCATCGCCTTCTCGCCAACGCCCTTCAGCGCGCCGAGTGCGTAACGGACCTTAAGCTGCTCTTCCCCGGCCTCGACCGCGAAGTCGGCCCGTGATGCATTGACGTCGGGCGGCAGGCACTCGACCCCGCTTCGTCGCATGTCCTCGACAAACAGCGAAAGCTTGTCGGTCTGCGCCATATCGAAGCTCATCGACGCGGCGAAGAATTCCGCCGGATGGTGCACCTTCAGCCAGGCGGTGTGATAGGCAACCAGCGCATAGGCCGCGGCATGGCTCTTGTTGAAGCCATAGCCGGCAAACTTGTCGATCAAGTCGAATAGTTCGTTGGCCTTGGCGGCCGAAATGTCGTTCTTCGCTGCGCCGGCGACGAAATGCGCGCGCTGCGCATCCATTTCCGACTGGATCTTCTTGCCCATTGCCCGGCGCAGCAGGTCGGCCTCGCCAAGGCTGTAGCCAGCCAGCACCTGGGCGGCCTGCATCACCTGTTCCTGGTAGACGAAGATGCCGTAGGTTTCCTTCAGGACGTCCTCCAGCATCGGGTGCGGATAGGCGATCGCCACACGACCGTTCTTGCGATCCCCGAACAGCGGGATGTTGTCCATCGGGCCGGGGCGATAGAGCGAAACCAGCGCGATGATGTCGCCGAAACCGGTCGGCCGGACCGCGGCGAGCGTCCGCCGCATGCCTTCGGATTCCAGCTGGAACACGCCGACCGTGTCGCCGCGCTGGAGCAATTCATAGACGGCAGGGTCGTTCCACGGCAGCGAGGCGAAATCGACCTCGACACCCCGCTGTTTCAGGAGCCGCTGGCCCTCCTTGAGGACCGACAAGGTCTTCAAACCGAGGAAGTCGAACTTCACCAGCCCCGCCCCTTCGACATATTTCATGTCGAACTGGGTGACCGGCATGTCCGACCTGGGATCGCGGTAGAGCGGTACAAGCTCCTGCAATGGTCGATCGCCGATCACCACGCCGGCGGCATGGGTCGATGCGTGACGCGGCAACCCCTCCAGCTTCATCGCCAGGTCGAACAGCCGCTTGACGTCCGGGTCGGAGCGATACTCCCTCTCCAGCTCGGCAACGCCGTTGAGGCTGCGCTCCAGGGTCCAGGGATCGGTCGGATGGTTGGGTACCAGCTTGGCAAGTCGGTCGACCTGGCCATAGCTCATCTGCAGCACGCGGCCGGTATCCTTGAGCACGGCGCGAGCCTTCAATCGCCCAAAGGTGATGATCTGCGCAACCCTGTCCCGTCCATATTTGCCCTGGACGTAGGCGATCACTTTGTCGCGGTGGGTTTCGCAGAAGTCGATGTCGAAGTCCGGCATCGACACGCGCTCGGGATTGAGGAAGCGCTCGAACAGCAGGTTCAGTTCGATTGGATCAAGATCGGTGATGGTCAGCGCCCAGGCTGCCACGCTGCCCGCCCCCGAACCGCGGCCCGGCCCGACCGGGATGTCGTTGGCCTTGGCCCACTGGATGAAGTCCGCGACGATCAGGAAGTAGCCGGCAAAGCCCATCCGGGTGATGACGTCGATCTCGAAATCGAGCCGCTCGCGATAGTTTTGCTTCTGCTCCTCGGCCCTGCCCGCAAGTCTTTTTTCGAGGCCAGCATGGGCCTCGCGGCGCAATGTCTCATCCTCATCCTCGGAAAGGCGTGGCAGGATCGGCTTTCGGCTCGGCGCCGCAACGGCGCACCGCCGGGCGATGACCGCCGTGTTGGCGAGGGCTTCGGGGAGATCGGCAAACTGTTTCTCCATCGCGGCGCCCGGCTTCAGCCAGGCTTCGGATGAACTGCGGGGCCGCTCGCTGTTATCGACATAAGTGGAAGCGGCAATGCACAGCATGGCGTCATGCGCGGCATGGAATTCCGGCTCGGCATATTGCGCGGGGTTGGTCGCAACCAGGGGCAAGTCGAGCCGATAGGCGAGATCAATCAGCTGCGCCTCGGAGTTCTCTTCGATTGCATCGCCGCGGCGCGAGAGCTCGACATAGAGCCGGTCGGCAAACAATGCCCGCAAGCGCTCGGCATAGGTTTTAGCCTTTTCGGCCTGGCCGTCTGCGAACAGGCGGGCCAGTGCTCCTTCCCCTCCCGCAGTCAGTGCAATCAGTCCATTAGCCCCATCCTTCAACGCGCCAAACGGGACGTGGGGCACCTCATGGATCGGGCGGTCGAGATGAGCCGACGACACGAGGCGGCAAAGATTGTGGTAACCGGCCTCGTCCTGGGCAAGCAGCACAAGCCAGTCGATCGTGCCCGCTGGGCCGATGTCTTCCGGCCGGGCAACTGCCAGCAACGAGCCGACAATCGGCTGGATGCCTGCCTCCATGCAGGCATCGCCGAACGCCATCGCAGCGTAAAGGCCGTTACGGTCGTTGAGTGCGGCTGCCGGGAACCCGAGCTTTTTCGCCTGCCTGGCGATCACCTTGGGTTCGATCGCCCCTTCCAGCATGGTGAATGAAGAGAAAATTCGCAGCGGTACGTAGGGCACAGACATTGATCGACTATGGGGAAAACCCGCCCGAGATGCCACCCGCCGGCCGCGACTTATCCCCAGCTTATGCGGTCGCCGGCGTGTTTTGGACGCGCCTCATCCGGGGCCGCTCGCCATATGTCAGCGTGCGCCATACCCACTCCATCGGGCCGAAGCGGTACCGCGCCAGCCACCAATGGCTGAATGCAATTTGGCCTGCGAAGAATGCGAGGCAGATCGAAACGACCGCAAGGCTACCGATCTTGCCGGCTAGGCCCAGGCCCGGTCCGACACCGAACAGGACAAAAGCGTAGATGAACCCCTGAACCAGGTAGTTTGTAAGGGCCATTCGGCCAACGGCTCCGAAGGGAGTGAAAAGCCTCCTCCCCCACGGACTACGAAGCGCCACGACAATACCGGCGCAATATCCGGCCGCCAGGATCAACGCCGCCGGGGAGCGGATGATTTCGACGAATGTCTTCCAGCCTTCGGCATCTCCGGGCAAATCAATGCCGTCCCGAAGGATTATCCGGATGAACAGGCCAATCGCCAGGCCCAGCGGAATTGCTATCCTCGCAACCCGTCGAAGCAGCGGCAGGTGATTGTCGACATTTTCAAGGATTCCGCTGCGCCCGATCGCCGCGCCGAGGGCAAAGCGCCCCAGCGCATAGACGATCCATGCGACCAGCATGCCACCAAGCAGCCATTCCTGCAGGGTCATGCCCCACATCAACTGGACGTTTGCCCAATAGCTGCCGTTGATCGCAATGTCCTGCCGTTGGAGGATCGCGGCATCCTTGAATAAATGTTCGGTCGTCGGGATCGGCAGGCTGGTCGCCTTCACAAGCCATTCCTGGAGCTTGTCGCTGTAAAGCGCGGCAATCGTGCCGAAGATAAGCAGCGTGCGGGTCGACCAGCGGCGTGTCAGCAGCAGGAAGAACCCGGCCAAGGCATAGAGGTTGAGGATGTCCCAGACCCACAGAAACAGAGCGTTGAGCCAACCGAAGACCAGCAACCAGAACAGCCGGCGACGATAGCGCGCCTCGAACCCCGGTTTTCCTTCGCCCCGGGTCATCTGGATGTAGAATCCGAGCCCGAACAGGGTTGCAAATACGGTGTTCGCCTTGTCGCCGACGAATAGTCGAGTGGCCTCGTAGGCCCACCAGTCGACCGGATAGGTAGGCAGGCTCTTCACCTGGGTCTCGGTCGCCAGCCACCCAATGCCCGCGAAGGCGACGAAATTCATGAGGAGCACGCCGAGCAGCGCCACGCCCCGCAAAATGTCCATTTCGGCAATGCGCTCGCGCTCGCCGACAGGCCCCGCATGTGAGTCGCTCATGGTGGCAACCCCCTGTTGGCGACGGACCATGCGCCTTTAGGCTGCAAACCTCAAATCTAGAGCAGCGCCTCAATATCCTTGGCGAGGTCCTCGGGCCTGGCCTGCGGCGGGTAGCGCTTCACCACCTTTCCCGATCGATCGACCAGGAACTTGGTGAAGTTCCACTTGATTGCCTTCGACCCGAGCAACCCAGGCGCTGCATCCTTCAAATGCCGGTAGATCGGCGCGGCATTGTCGCCGTTGACGTCGATCTTGCCCATCACAGGGAAGCGCACATCGTAGGTGAGCTTGCAGAAATTGGCGATTTCATCGGCGTTGCCGGGCTCCTGCTGGCCGAACTGATTGCAGGGGAAACCGACGACCGTGAAGCCCTTGGGCGCATACTGTCGCTGTAGCGCCTCAAGCCCCTCATATTGCGGGGTGAAGCCGCATTTCGACGCGACATTGACGATCAGCATCACTTCGCCCTTGTGGTCGGTGAGGTCGGTGGCTGAACCGTCAGGAGCGGTGACGGGGATGGCGGTGAGTTCGGTCATTCCAGCACTCCCTCATGCAATCTGACGACACGGTCCATCTTGGCGGCGAGGCGTTCGTTGTGGGTGGCGACCAACGCCGCGCTGCCTTCGCCGCGGACCAGTGCCAGGAACTCGCCCAGAACCCTGTCGGCAGTGGCTTCGTCCAGGTTGCCGGTCGGCTCGTCGGCCAGCACCAGCGGCGGGCGGTTGGCGAGCGCCCGGGCCACGGCAACGCGCTGCTGCTCGCCGCCCGACAGCTTGGAGGGACGGTGGTCGAGCCGCTGCGACAGGCCGAGCTTGCCAAGCAATTCCTCCGCGCGGGTGCGAGCCGCCTCGGCATCGGCGCCGTGGATGATCTGCGGCAGCAGCACATTTTCCAGCGCGTCGAAATCCGGCAGCAAATGGTGGAACTGGTAGACGAACCCCAACGCATCGCGGCGAAGCGCCGTGCGACCGTCATCGTCCAGCGACGCGGCCTCTTGCCCGGCGATGCGGATCGACCCCTGGAATCCGCCCTCGAGCAGTCCCACGGCCTGCAAAAGGGTCGACTTGCCCGAGCCGGACGGGCCGAGCAGCGCGACGATCTCGCCCGGCCGAACGTCGAGGTCGATGCCGCGCAGCACTTCGATCGTGACGCCGCCCTGCGTGAAGCTGCGCTTCAGGCCGCGAGTGGAAAGAACCGCCTCACTCATAGCGCAGCACCTGCACGGGGTCGGTATTGGCTGCCCCGCGCGCCGGGAACAGTGTCGCGACATAAGTCAGCACCAGCGTCACGGTGACGATCGCCGCGACTTCGAACGGGTCGGTGCGCGACGGCAGCTCGGTCAGGAAGCGGACCGACGGATCCCACAGGTTCTGCCCGGTCACCAGCTGGATGAAGTTCACCACCTGTTGCCGGAAGAAGAGGAAAACGGCGCCCAGGATCGCGCCGAGCACGATACCGACCAGGCCGATCGAAAGGCCCACGGTCATGAAGATCTTGAGCAGCGATCGCCGGCTCGCCCCCATCGTCCTCAAGATGGCGATGTCACGCGTCTTGGCGCGGACCAGCATGATGAGCGAGCTGGCGATATTGAAGGCCGCGACCAGGATGATGATGCACAGCACCACGAACATGGCGATGCGTTCCACCTCCAGCGCCTCGAACAGCGCTGAATTCATCTGCCTCCAGTCAACGATGATGCCACGCCCCTGGACGACCGGCTGAAGCGGAGCCAGCGTCTCCGCGACCCGATCGGGCTTGTCGACCTGCACTTCGACCATGCCGACGCCGTCACCGAGCAGCAGCAGCGTCTGCGCATCCTGCATCGGCATGATCACGAACGCCTTGTCATATTCGAAGATGCCGACCTCGAAGATCGCGCCGACGGTATAGCCGACGATCCGCGGGACCGTGCCGACGGGGGTGGAGCGGCCCTCCGGACTGATCAGGGATATCTCGGCCCCGGGATAGGCGCCGAGCGTCTCGGCAAGCCGGGCGCCAATCGCCACCCTGCCGCTGCCTGGCGTGATCGACTTGAGGTCGCCGGCGATGACCTTGTCATTCAGGATCGGATTGGTCCGGATGTCGTCGACCGTATTGCCGCGTACGAGCACGCCTTCGACCCGGCCATTGGCCGAGGCCATCAAGGGCTGTTCGATCAGCGGCGTCGCCGACTGGACCCCCGGCGTCTTGCGGGCAGCATCGGCAACCTCCTCCCAATTGGCGAGGCGGCCGTCATAGCCCTGGATGATGGCGTGGCCGTTGAGGCCGACGATCTTGTCGAACAGCTCGGCGCGAAAGCCGTTCATCACGCTCATGACGATAATCAGCGCCGCGACGCCCAGCGCCACCGCGCCGACCGAGAACCCCGCCACGACGAAGATGAAGCGCTCGCCCTTGACCGGGACGAGATATCGCTTCGCGATCATCTTTTCATAGGCGTTGAGGATCATGTGGTGAGCCGATCCAGCGCTGACTCGATCGCAAGCTCCTCGCGCTCGCCCGTGCGGCGGTTCTTGAGCTCGACAAGGCCCTGTGCCAGCCCGCGCGGGCCGACGATCAGCTGCCAGGGGAGGCCGATCAGGTCCATCGAGCCAAGCTTGACCCCTCCCCGCTCGTCGCGGTCGTCGTACAGCACCTCGATACCGGCTTCGGTCAGCCTGTCGTAGATGTCATCGGCGGCTGCAATCGAGGACGCGTCGTCCCCACGCATGGTAACCAGCCCGACCTTCCACGGCGCGACTGCTTCCGGCCAGATGATGCCGTTGTCGTCGTGGCTGGCCTCGATGATCGCACCAACCAGGCGCGACACGCCGACGCCGTAGCTGCCCATCTCCGGCGTCACCATCGATCCGTCCGGACCGGAGACCTTGAGGCCCATCGACGTGGAATATTTGGTGCCAAAATAGAAGATGTGGCCGACCTCGATGCCTCGGCCCGTACGCCGGCGGTCGGCCGGCACTTCGGCCCAGCGCGCTTCGTCATGGGTCTCGTCGGTCGCCGAATAGGTCGAGCTGACCTTGTCGAACAACGCCTGCAAGCCAGGCGCGTCGTCGTAACGAAGGTCCGCCTGTGCCCAGTCGAATTCCTCGAACGATGCATCGTAGAACACCTCGCTCTCGCCGGTCGGGGCGAGGACGATGAATTCATGGGAAAGATCGCCGCCGATCGGGCCCGACGCGGCCTTCATCGGCACCGCGCGAATGCCCATGCGCTGGAAGGTGCGGAGGTAAGCCAGCAGCTGGGTGTAATAGCTTTGCCGCGCACCCGCCTCATCCAGGTCGAACGAATAGGCGTCCTTCATCAGGAACTCGCGCCCGCGCATCACGCCGAACCGCGGGCGGACCTCGTCACGGAACTTCCACTGGATATGGTAGAGGGTGCGCGGCAGGTCGCGATAGCTTTTGACGTCATCGCGGAAGATGGCGGTAATCATCTCCTCGTTGGTCGGGCCGTAGAGCATGTCTCGCTCGTGCCGGTCCCGGATGCGCAGCATTTCCGGCCCATAGGCGTCGTAGCGGCCCGACTGGCGCCACAGGTCCGCGGACTGGAGCGTCGGCATCAACAACTCGATGGCCCCCGCCCGGTCCTGCTCCTCGCGGACGATCTGCTCGATCTTCTTCAGGACCCGGAAACCGATCGGCAGCCAGGCATAAATCCCGGCGGCGGTCTGGCGCACCAGCCCGGCGCGCAGCATCAACTTGTGGCTGACGATCTGGGCGTCCGTGGGGCTTTCCTTGAGGACAGGGAGGAACGAACGGGAGACGCGCAAGGTGATGATCCTGGTTGGGTGAGGACGAATATTGCGCGCTGTCCTAGTGAGCGCCATCGTCCAAGGCAATCGCGGCATTCCTGTGTCCCGGTTGCCACATCGGGCAAAAGAATGTGTCACTTCTGCCAGTTTTGGCGTGACAAGCCGGGCTGGAGAGGCGTAGCCCGGCCTCTGTCGGACGAGGTCGTCGGGCCGGAAGTCCGGGGAGGATGTCGAGCGCCGGTCAGGGGGCGCGAGGCGAACGAACTACTTCCAAGGGGGCTGACGAGCAATCGTCACGCAAGGACGCCCGGGACTAGTGCCCGGGCGTTTTTGTTTTTGCCTGGAACAATTCTTCTTTTCTTCACCGAATTGA
>DASTOV010000205.1:0-6440 GCA_035720125.1 Sphingomicrobium sp.
TCGGATTCCTGGTTGGATTGATATTCGGCCTGATCGCCTATTCGACGCAGCGTGACGCCGCGTGGGTCGACATTGTGACGACCTATGTGACCGGGCCGATCGGCCAGGTCTTCCTCCGCCTCCTGTTCATGCTGGTCATCCCGTTGCTGTTTTCGGCGCTGGTCGTCGGCATCGCCGAAATGGGTGAAGTCCAATCGCTGAAAAGGGTCGGAATTCGCACGCTGGTTTATACGGTGGTCGTATCGTCGATCGCGGTGGCGGTCAGCCTGATTGTCGTCAATCTGCTGCAGCCCGGCGCGGGCGTCGACCGAGAGGTCGCTGCCGAAATGCTCAGCCAATCGGCCGGCCGCGCCAGCGAAATCGTTCAGTCGGGAGCCGAGCAGCCTTCAGGGATCGATGCCTTCGTTCACATCATTCCGAGCAATCTGGTCGAGGCGCTGGGCTCCAACAGCGCGATCCTGTCGGTGATGTTCTTCGCGCTGTTCTTTGGAATTGGCCTGCTCATTACCGATACGCCCAACAGCCGGACCCTGCTGAAGGGCTTTGAAGGCCTGTTCGATGTCACGATGCGGTTGATCATGATCGTCATTCGCCTGGCGCCAGTTGCCGTGGCCTGCTTCATGTTCAACCTCGCGGCGCTGTTCGGCTGGGAACTTCTCGTGCGCCTCTCGGCCTATGTCGGCGTGGTTTTGCTGGCGCTTGCGATACAGATGTTCGTCGTCTTCCCGGCGCTGCTCGCGACGCTCGGCAACAAGAACCCGGTCGCCTTCTTCCGCGAGACGCAGGAAGCGAGCCTGATGGCCTTTTCCACCGCCTCATCCAACGCGACGCTGCCAACTTCGCTCAAGGTCGCCGACCAGGAGCTCAAGCTGCCCAGGCGCGTATCGCGCTTCGTCCTGACGATCGGCGCCACGGCCAACCAGAATGGCACGGCCATGTTCGAAGGCGTCACGGTCATCTTCCTTGCGCAGTTCTTCGGGATCGAACTTTCGCTGGGCCAGCAGCTGATGGTGATGCTGGTCTGCATCCTCGGCGGGATCGGCACTGCCGGCGTCCCGGCCGGTTCGCTGCCGGTCGTTGCGCTGATCCTGGCGATGGTTGGAATCCAGCCCGAGGCGATTGCGCTGGTGCTTGGTGTCGACCGCTTCCTCGACATGTGCCGAACGACGCTCAATGTGGTTGGCGACCTGGTCGCCGCGCAGGTCATTTCGGCAGGCGAGCCGGACGAGGCGACCGCGGGGCAGCCCGTCGCAGCGTGAACATTCTCGACGATCTCGATCCAAGATATCGGGCAATATTGTGCGACATCTGGGGCGTCGTCCACGATGGCGGCCAGATCCTGCCCGGTGTCGAAGGGCGGCTGCGGCGGTGGAAGTTTGAAGGCCGCAAGGTCATCCTTGTCACCAACGCCCCGCGGCCGGCCGAAACGGTCCAGCGATATCTCGACAGGCTAGGCCTGCCGCGAGCAGCCTATGACGCGATCACCAGCAGCGGCGAGTCCGGCATTGCGGCGCTGATCGACCCGCCGCGGCCCGTCGGCTTCCTTGGATTGGCAGAGGATCAAGCCGACCTATTGGGCCGCGGTGTCCAAATCTCCTCGGACGGTTTCACGGAGCTGGCCTGCACCGGCCTCACCGAGCGGGACGACGAACCCGAGCATTATCGCAGCCAGCTGAAGGAGTGGGCAGCTTCGCGCGTCGTCATGCACTGTCTCAACCCGGACCGCATCGTCATCCATCGCGGCCAGCGCGAAGCCTGCGCCGGGGCGCTGGCCGACATCTACGAAGAGCTGGGCGGGCGTGTCCTGTGGTACGGAAAGCCTCATCGGACGATCTATGACCATGCGCGGGTGCTGGCCGATAATCCGCCGCTGGACGCAATGCTGGCGATCGGCGATGGGCTGCCGACCGACATATTGGGCGCCGCCAGCTATGGCATCGACGCCATCTATGTCAGCCACGGAATCCATGCGGGCGAACCCGTGCCAGCGGATTTCGCCGCGCGCCACGGGCTTGCCGATTGGCACCCGATCATGACGGTGGAGGGACTTGCCTGACCTTGGGCCTAGGCAGGCTCCGCCACGTGCTGCTGGACGACCTTTTCGGCCAGGTGCCCGCTGAGTTCGGCCAGATGGTCGAACTCCGCTTCGTAGCTGGCCAGGCCCTGGCTCATCGACCTCAGCTCGGCTTCCAGTCCGCTCAGTTCGGCCTCGGGGATGAGCGCTTCGATCCGGTCCCATCCTTCCCAGCCGTCGCGCGGCCCCATGCCCAGCATCTGGCCGCGCCGGCTGGCGACCGCCGACGACACGCGGCTGGTCGCCGAGTTCGGCGTCACCAGCACCAGCTTCTGCACCGGCTCGAGCAGGTGCGGGACGGCCTGGGCCATCGCCTCCTGCATCGCGACCCGCCCGGCGAGACGGAAGGCAAGTTCGCTGGAATCGACGCTGTGGTAGCTGCCGTCGACCAGGGTCACGGCCACGTCGACCACCGGGAAGCCCAGCGGCCCCTTCTGCATCGCGTCCTTGACGCCTTGCTCGACTGCCGGGATCCACTGCTTGGGGATGGCGCCGCCGTGGATCTTTTCCGTGAACTGGAAGCCTTCGCCGCGTCCCAGCGGGTGGATCTCGATGATCACGTCGCCATATTGGCCGTGCCCGCCGGACTGCTTCTTGTGCCGCCCCCGCTGGGTTACCGGCTTGCGGATGGATTCACGGTAACCGATCGACGGCGCGTGGTGGCTGACCTCGACGCCATAGCGGCGTTTCAGTTTAGCCAGGGTGGTCTTCAAATGCTCGTCATTGACGCCGCGCAGCCGCATTTCGTGGCTCGCCTCATCCTGCTCTAGGGTCAGGCTCGCATCTTCCTCAAGGACCCGGGCCAATGCGCCGGACAGCTTCACATCATCCTTGCGGTCGGCAGGCTGGATCGCCAGAGCGCAGTTGCGCGACGGCAGTTCGACATCGATCGGCGGCGGCAGCTTGGCGGCGCCGAGCCAGTCGCCGGACTTGACGCCGTCCACCTTGGCGACCGCGACCACGTCGCCATTGCGGGCTTCGGAAATCTTGGTGGTCTTGTCTCCCTGGACGGCAAACAGCGCGCCGAGACGGCCATGTTCGCCGCTGCTGCTTTTGAAGTCGCTGTTTTCGTGAAGCTGGCCGCCGAGCGCGCGGGCGAGCGCCAGCCGCCCGACCGATCCGCCGTGGTAGATCTTGAAGGCGTAGAGCGCGGGGGCATCGACGCCCAGCCGCTGCGCCGTCGCCTCCGGTCCCGGCGCCTCGTGGCGCAGCGCCTTTAGCAGGCGCCGCACGCCCCAGCCGTTCTGGGCGGAGCCGAACAGCACCGAAACGCCAAGATTGTCGCTGGTTTCGCGCTGCAGATCGGCGAAGACGGTGCCCGGCTCGGGAACCTGGTCCATCAGCAATTGCTCGAGCAGATTGTCGTCATGATCGGCCAGCTGTTCCAGCAGCTGGGTCCGGGCCTGCGCCTCGCGGTCGGCAAGGTCGTCGGGGAGAGCTATCGGCTCGGACGGCTTGCCGGGGACATAATGATAGGCGCGTTCCAGCGCGACATCGATGAAGCCGGTGACCTTCTCGCCCTCGCGGATCGGCAGCTGGCGGGCGATCAGCGGGGAAACGCTCATCGGCTGCAGCGCGGTCAGCAGGTCGCGAATCTGGCCATGGGCCTGGTCGATGCGATTGACGAAGATGAGGTGGGGGATGCCAAGCTCGTCGAGCATGCGGAGGGCAGGGGCGGCCAGCGCGGCACGGGCCGGATCGGGGTCGACGACGACGATGCCGACGTCGGCGGCCGCAACGCCTCGGGCGGCGTCCGATGAAAAGCCGATCGAGCCGGGCGCGTCGATGATGGCGTATTTCTCGCCAAGATAGGTGAAATTGTAGAGGTTGGTTTCGGTTGAGCCGCCGCGCGATCGCGCTTCCTCGCTGCTGTCGCCGATGCTCGATTTGTTGGCGACCGATCCCTGTCGATCGGTGGTGCCGCTGGCGAACAGAAATGCTTCCGCCAGGCTAGTCTTGCCCGCGCCGGCCGGTCCGACCAGCGCGATTAACCTCGTGCCGTTGGTTACTCCGGGCATGCGACTCTCCTTCCTCCGTGTTGGCGGGGGCGCCGAGTCGCATGTCGAGCGGCCAGCGCTCTCCAAACCTACAGCGTCGGACTCTTTCCGCTGGAAGGCAAGGGGGAGGCGCAATCGGAACGGAGAAACGGCTCCTCGGAAATCCCAATGCGACTATGAGGAAGACCGGTCCCAAGGACCCGGGATCAAGCTCTGCGTGGCATGATTGGCTGGCCGTAGGGCAGGAAAATCGTCGGTCCGCCTAACGTCCGCTTTCGACCCAAAGCGGACATTGACATTCGGGCATCGTATCGCCGTAAATCGGCAGGCCGAACGACTAACTCCTCTCCCCGGCGGGGAGAGGGATTTTGAGCGTCCGCTTTCCACCCATTCCGGATCGTTGGCGTTTACTGTCTGGCAGCATCAAGCTGCTAGGCTGACGCACAGGCGAGATATGATGGCAAGCTCCGCACCCCCTCACGATTACGCAGACCGCCGTGCATATCCGCGGGTCGAGGTAGCGTTGCCGGCGTTCCTCCAGGCAGAAGGGGAGCGGCATTCGGTCCAGATCCTCGATCTTTCGCCGGGTGGTGCGAAGCTGGATTGTCCGGCAAGCCTGCCGACCGGAACGGCATTGATCTTGGACTGTGGAACGCTTGGTTGCTCTGCAGTGGTCAGGTGGCAGAACGCCGGGATAATGGGCATCTGCTTCGACAGCGAGCTGGACGCTCGGGAGGTCTCTGCACTGGTCAAACGCTCGCGGGCTCTCGCCGCCCGGATGAAGACACGGGAATAGCCTTGCCCGCGGATGCGGTGTCCCTCCGTTAGCCTGCGGCTGCAACCTCCCCGAGGAACCTCGGGGAGGAGAATATTGTCATGCCGCCGGCAGCAGCCTCTGTTCGCCTGCCAGGCGAATGAGGGCCGCCTGCAGCTTCTCGAACGCGCGCACCTCGATCTGGCGGATGCGTTCGCGGCTGACGCCATAGACCTGGCTCAAATCCTCCAGCGTCTTCGGCTCGTCGATCAGGCGCCGCTCGGTGAGGATATGCTTTTCGCGGTCGTTGAGGCTGTCCATCGCCTCCACCAGCAGCTCGTGGCGAACGCGGCGTTCCTCGTCATCGGCGATGACCTCATCCTGCAGCGGGCCGTTATCGACCAGGAAGTCCTGCCACTGGCCTTCGCCGTCGGTGTCGCGCAGCGGGGCATTGAGGCTGGTGTCGCCGCCCATGCCCATGCGGCGGTTCATGGACACCACTTCTTCCTCGGTAACTCCGAGATCGTTGGCGATCTTGGTGACGGCTTCGGGCTTCAGGTCGCCTTCCTCGAACGCGTCGATCTGGTTCTTCATCCGGCGAAGGTTGAAGAACAGCTTCTTCTGCGCGGCCGTGGTGCCCATCTTCACCAGGCTCCACGAGCGCAGGATGAATTCCTGGATCGAGGCGCGAATCCACCACATGGCGTAGGTGGCAAGGCGGAAGCCCCGGTCAGGCTCGAACTTCTTCACGCCCTGCATCAGGCCGATATTTCCTTCGCTGATCAGCTCGCTGACCGGCAGGCCATAGCCGCGGTAGCCCATCGCGATCTTGGCGACGAGGCGGAGGTGCGAGTTGACCAGGCGCGCGGCGGCGTCGGTGTCGCCATGCTCGCGCCACCGCTTGGCCAGCATATATTCTTCTTCCGGGGCGAGGATCGGGAACTTCTTGATCTCGCTCAGGTAACGGTTGAGGCCGGCTTCCCCGCCCGAAGCGGGGATCGACACTATGCCCGTCGAAGAACGTCCATTTGCCATCGTTTCGTTCACTCCCTCAGCGAAGGGCAAGGGCCCTTAGCTGTATTATCTCTATACACCAAGTGCGGTGAACAGTTCCTGCATGTCCGACGGAAGGGCGGCGTCAAACGACAAACGACCCTTCGTGACGGGATGGATGAAGCCAAGATATGCAGCGTGCAGCGCCTGGCGTTTGAAGTCCAATTGATTGAGCAAATCTCTGTGAACGCTTTTGCCGCGGCCATAGACCGGGTCGCCGACCAACGGGTGGCCGATCGACGCCATGTGCACGCGAACCTGATGGGTCCGACCGGTTTCCAGCCGGCATTCGACCAGCGCTGCATCGTTGAGAATTTCAAGCCGTTTCCAGTGAGTTACGGCGCGTTTTCCGCGACCCTCCTTAACAATGGCGATCTTCTTGCGGTTCTGCGGCGAGCGCGCGAGCGGCGCGTCGACCGTGCCTCCGGCCTGGCGCGGCACGCCGGAAACGATCGCCAGGTAGCGCCGGTCAATCGAGTGGCTCGCGAACTGCTTGGCCAGCCCCTCGTGGGCCTTGTCATGTTTGGCGATGACCAGCAGTCCAGACGTGTCCTTGTCGATG
>DASTOV010000206.1:0-3970 GCA_035720125.1 Sphingomicrobium sp.
GTCCCTCGTCGAGCGTCTTCTTCTTGGCCTCCAGGATGCGCGCCAGGGTCTTGTGGACGTTGAGGCCTTCGGGAATGGTCGTCAGCAGCATTGCCAGGCCCGCATACTGCTCTTGCGAAATGGCGGTGTTGACGTTGCGCCGGGCATCTACCGGCTCGCCGGGTTGGGAGAGACCCTCCCAACGGCCCGAAAACCAGTCGGCCTTGTTGGGAAGATAGTTGGATCCGGCTTCGAACTCACCTTCCAGGTGCTGGATGAAACTGGCGGTCGTTTGCTCGATCCACTTGCTGTCGACGATGCCTTCCTCGACAAGCCTGGCGCCATAGACCTGGCTGATCGGCGGATGCTTCTTGATCGCATCGTACATCAGCGGCTGGGTGAAGCTCGGTTCGTCGCCCTCATTGTGGCCGAAGCGCCGGTAGCACCACATGTCGATGACGATGTCGCGATTGAACGCCTGCCGGAACTCGATCGCCAGCTTGCAGCAGAACGTCACCGCTTCCGGATCGTCGCCGTTGACGTGCAGGATCGGCGCCTGGACCGACTTGGCGATATCCGACGGATAGGGCGAGCTTCGCGCAAACTGCGGGCTGGTGGTGAAGCCGACCTGGTTGTTGATGATGAAATGGATTGTCCCACCGGTCTCGTAACCGGGCAGGCCGGAAAGGCCGAAGCATTCGGCGACGATGCCCTGCCCTGCGAAGGCCGCGTCGCCGTGCAGCAGGATCGGCAGGACGCTGTCCCCTTCCTCGTCGCCCTTGCAGGTCTGGACGGCGCGCGCCTTGCCCAGCACGACCGGGTCGACCGCCTCCAGGTGCGACGGGTTGGGCAGCAGCGACAGGTGAACCTTGTTGCCGTCGAATTCACGGGCGGTCGAGGTGCCGAGGTGATATTTGACGTCGCCCGACCCGCCGACGTCGGCCGGGTTGGTCGCGCCGCCCGCGAACTCGTGGAAAATGGCGCGATAGGGCTTGCCCATCACGTTGCACAGGACGTTGAGCCGCCCGCGGTGGGCCATGCCGATGGCGATTTCCTCGACGCCATATTGGCCGCCATATTTGATCACCGCTTCCAGCGCGGGGATGGCGCTTTCGCCGCCGTCGAGCCCGAAGCGCTTGGTCCCGACATATTTCCTGGCGAGGAATTTTTCCCACTGCTCGCCCTGGATCACCTTTTCCAGGATCGAGCGCTTTCCCTCCGGCGTGAAGGTTATGGCGGCGTCCTTGCCCTCCATCCGCTCCTGTAGGAAGCGGCGCTCCTCCAGGTCGTTGATGTGCATATATTCAAGGCCAACGCTGCCGCAGTAATTGGCCTGCAGCACGGGCAGGATCTGGCGGATCGAGGCATATTCGAACCCCAGCGTCCCTTCGAGATAGATTGGCCGGTCGAGGTCGGCCTCGCCGAAGCCATGATAGGCGGGCGTGAGATCGGCCGGCAGCTCGCTATAGTGCAGGCCCAGCGGGTCCAGTTTCGCCGCAAGGTGCCCCCGCACGCGATAGGTGCGGATTAGCATCATCGCCCGGATGCTGTCCTCGGCGGCGCGGCGGATTGCCGCTTCGTCGGTAACGCCGGTGGCGGCTGCCGCGGCCTTCGCCTTCTCCGCGACCTGCTCGATCGTCGCTTGCGTGGGGTCGAGCCCGAGATTGACCGGGTCGAGCTCGGCCACCGGCCAGTTCGACCGTTGCCAGCTGGGGCCTTGCTCCCGTTCGATCGCCAATGTCACGTCGTCGTTCATGCCACCTCTTGTTCCCCGGCGAAGGCCGGGGTCCCGCTTCCTTTCTCGTTCCCCCGCGAAGGCGGGGGCCCAGTCCGGCGCCGCAGGCGCCGCTTTCGCGGCGGTCTGGGCTCCTGCCTTCGCAGGAGCACTAGGCGTTCAACAACTCTTTCAATGTCGTTCCCAGCTCAGATGGGCTCGGGGAGACGCGGATTCCAGCCGCTTCCATCGCCGCGATCTTCGATTCCGCATCGCCCTTGCCGCCCGACACGATCGCGCCGGCATGGCCCATGCGACGTCCCGGCGGAGCGGTGCGGCCGGCGATGAAGCCAACGGTCGGCTTGCTTCGGCCCCGCTTGGCCTCGTCGGCCAGGAACTGCGCCGCCTGCTCCTCTGCATCGCCGCCGATCTCGCCGATCATGATGATCGACCTGGTCTCGTCGTCGGCCAGGAACATCTCCAGCATCTCGATGAACTCGGTGCCCTTGACGGGATCGCCCCCGATGCCGACCGCCGTGGTCTGGCCGAGGCCCTCATTGGTCGTCTGGAACACCGCCTCATAGGTGAGCGTGCCGGAGCGCGAGACGACGCCGACGCTGCCCTTCTGGAAGATATTGCCCGGCATGATCCCGATCTTGCACTCGCCGGGGGTCAGAACACCCGGGCAGTTGGGCCCGATCAGCCGCGACCTGGAGCCGGTCAGCGCACGCTTGACCTTGACCATGTCGAGCACGGGGATGCCCTCGGTGATGCAGACGATCAGCGGCACCTCGGCGTCGATCGCTTCGCAGATCGAGTCCGCGGCGAAGGGCGGCGGGACGTAGATCACGCTGGCGTCGGCGCCGGTCGCATCAACCGCGTCGCGGACGGTGTCGAACACCGGCAGGTCGAGATGCTTCGTCCCGCCCTTCCCCGGCGTCACGCCGCCGACCATCTGCGTGCCGTAGGCGAGCGCCTGCTGCGTATGGAAAGTGCCGGTTTCGCCGGTCATCCCCTGGGTGATGACCTTGGTGCTCTTGTTGACGAGAATGCTCATCCGTTTTCCTTTTTCCGTCATCCCAGCGAAAGCTGAGATCCCCCTTCTTCCCAGAGGCCCCAGCTTCCACTGGGGTGACGATTAGCTGTTCAGGCTCGGCTCAATCCCTTTGCACGCCACCAGCAGCTCTTTCACCGCGTCGACGCTGACCTGGAAATTCTGCCTGGCTTCGTCGTCGAGGGCGATCTCGATCACTTCCTCGGCGCCGTTGGCGCCTATGACGGTCGGAACGCCGACGTAGAGGCCGTCGAGGCCGTACTTGCCCTCGACATAGACCGCGCAGGGCAGGATCCGCTTCTGGTCGCCGAGGTAGGCTTCCGCCATGGCAATCGCGCTGGTTGCCGGCGCGTAATAGGCGCTGCCGGTCTTCAGCAGCGCGACGATCTCGCCGCCGCCGCCGCGGGTGCGCTTGACGATCTCGTCGATCCTGTCCTTCGACGAGCGGCCCATCTTGACCAAATCGTCGACCGGAATTCCCGAGACGGTGGTGTAGCTGGTCACCGGGACCATCGTGTCGCCATGGCCGCCCAGCACAAACGCATTCACATCCCTAACCGACACACCGAATTCCTGGGCGAGGAAGGTCGCGAAGCGCGCGCTGTCCAGCACGCCGGCCATGCCGACCACTCGCTCATGCGGCAGGCCGGAGAATTCGCGCAGCGCCCAGACCA
The DNA here is from genome assembly GCA_035720125.1 of Sphingomicrobium sp. Classification (GTDB taxonomy): domain Bacteria; phylum Pseudomonadota; class Alphaproteobacteria; order Sphingomonadales; family Sphingomonadaceae; genus Sphingomicrobium. The sequence goes on from DASTOV010000206.1 coordinate 3,422, forward strand.
TCGCGTCCAGCGGGTTGGTGATGCAGATGACGAAGGCGTCAGGGCAGTGTTGCTTGATGCCCGCACCGACCTGCTTCATCACTCCGAGGTTGATGCCGAGGAGGTCGTCGCGGCTCATGCCCGGCTTGCGCGGCACGCCGGCGGTGACGATCACCACATCGGCGCCGGCGATGTCGGCATAGTCGTTGGTGCCCTTGATGCTGGCGTCGAAGCCCTCGATCGGGCCGCACTGCGACAGGTCGAGCGCCTTGCCCTGCGGGATACCCTCGGCGATGTCGAACAGGACGATGTCGCCCAGTTCCTTGAGGCCGGCGAGATGCGCCAGCGTGCCACCAATCATCCCTGAACCAATAAGTGCGATCTTGTTGCGCGCCATGAAAGTGCTTCCTTTGTGATCCATGATCGAGGCCTGAAACGCGGCAAACGCCAAACCTTCGCGGAAAGCCCTTAAACGGCAAATGGTAAAATATCAATCCATACTTTTCGATAGAGCAAATTCAATCGGTTAGATCATAAAATTCTTACGTAAAGGTAAGAATTGCCGTAATC
>DASTOV010000207.1:0-3723 GCA_035720125.1 Sphingomicrobium sp.
CGCGACTGATCGTCGCCGGATGGCGGCGGAGTCTGCGTCGGCTCGGCCGGACGGCTTGGCGTGATGTCGATCGGCGTCTGACTGGCCTGCGGCGCGATTTGCTTGGGCTCGGCCGGCTTCTCGTCGTCGGCCAGGCCCTGCTTGAAGCTTTTGAGCCCCTTGGCGACGTCGCCCATCATGTTGGAGAAGCGGTTGCCGCCGAACAGCAGCAGCACGATGATGGCGAAGATCAGGATATGCCAAAGGCTGAAACCGCCCATGAGGAAACTCCGATAAATGGCTTTCGAACCTACTTAGTCCTCCTCGCCCTCAGTTTCTAGCTGAAGCTGACCGAGCTGGAGGGATTCGTCGAGCGGGTCGAGCAGCCCCGCTGCCTTCAAATCGTCGATACCTGGCAGGTCGCGGCGGGACGAAAGCCCGAAATGGGTCAGGAAATCCTGCGTCGTCGCATAGAGCAATGGCCGCCCCGGTGCTTCCCGCCGCCCGGCGGTGCGAACCCAGCCCGCCTCCATCAGCACGTCTAGCGTACCCTTGCTGATCTGGACGCCGCGGATCGCCTCGATCTCCGCCCGGCTGACCGGTTCATGATAGGCGATGATCGCCAGCGTCTCGGTCGCGGCGCGTGACAGGCGGCGCGCATCCTCCCGGGTGCGGCGCAGGATGTGCGCCAGGTCGGGCGCGGTCTGGAAATGCCAGCGACCACCCCGCTCGACCAGTTCGATGCCATGGCCGGCATAGCGATCGGCGAGCGTCCTTACCGCCGCCTCGACATTGCCTTCGCCGACATAGGCGGCAATGTCTTCGATACTGAGGGGGTTTTCGGATGCGAAGATCGCTGCCTCGATGGAGCGCAGATACTCGTCCATCACACTGCCACTTTCCGCACCAGCAGCTCGCCGAAGCTTTCCTGCTGCTCGATCTGCAGCCTTCCCTGCCGCGCCAGCTCGAGCGCCGCGACGAAGCTGCTCGCCAGCGACGACTTGCGGTACTGCGGGTCGCTGGTAGCGGGCAGGAAAGCCTCCAGGGTTGTCCAGTCGAGCGCCTGTCCCAGCAAGGCCGCGACGCGCTGGATGGCGTCTTCCAGTGTCATCACGGCGCGGTGGGCAATGACATGCATCGCGGGCGCGGTCAGCGCCTTCACGCGGCCGTAGGCAGCGAACAGCTCGAACGGCGTCACCTGCCAGGCGGATTTCCTGACGAGCTTCAGCCCTTCGGGATGCCCGCGCGCGAAGACATCGCGGCCTATCCGGTCACGGCCCATCAGGCGAGCGCCCGCGTCACGCATCGCGTCCAGCCGCTGCAGGCGCAGCTGGAGCCGCAGCGCCAACTCTTCCGGCGACGGGTCGACGGTCGGGTCCCTAGGCAGCAGCAGGCAGCTCTTGAGATAGGCGAGCCAGGCCGCCATGACGAGATAATCCGCGGCAATTTCCAGCCGCAGCGCCTTCGCCTGCTCCAGATAGGCCAGATACTGCTCGACCAGGGCCAGGATCGAAATCTGGTGGAGGTCGACCTTCTGCGCCCTGGCGAGATTGAGCAGCAGGTCTAGGGGCCCTTCCCAGCTGCCGAGGCTGAGGTTCAGCGCCTCGTCGTCGCGCACCGGCGCAATGAACAGCTCTTCGTCCCCCATGATTCGAGAGGGTAGCTCACTTCCCGGCGAAGGCAATCAAAGCGAGTGGATGCGCAGCGCCTCGATGAGCCCGTCGTCTCCCAACCTGAAATCATAGCTAAGCTCGGCCGGGCTCCCAGGGAAATTTCCCGCGACCCGCGCGACTACCCTTGTCGTATCGCCCTCGTCAGTCAGGCTCAGCGGTTCGATGCTAATGCCGTATTTGGCGATCGTGTCCTTCTTCCACTGAAGGATTTCTTCGCGTCCTGCATATTCGTGGCCTTCATCCCGAACCTCAGCGTCCAGGGCGAAACAGGTAACCATGGCTTCCGCATCATGAGCGTTCTGCGCGGCAAAATAGCGCTCGAGGTTCTTGGACAGCGTGAGCGTCACGGGCACCCTCCTTAGGTTTAGAGCGACGCGATATGGGGATTAGACGAGCGCCAGCAAGGCGTCCCGCTTCGCCACCGCCGCGGCGAAATCCATTTCGTCGTCGGGCGTGAAGCGCATCGCCATTGCCCGCGCCAGCCGCGATGCCCCCTCGGGCGAGATATCTCCCACGGCGTTCGCGACCAACAGCATATTCTCCATCTTGCCGTCGCAGTGCAGCGCCACGTCGCATCCCGCCGCGACGCAGGCGGCGGCGCGTGTCCCATGGTCGCCGGCCAGCGCCTCCATGCCGATGTCGTCGCTCATCAGGAAGCCGTCGAAGCCGATCCGTTGCCGGATGATCTCGCGAATGACGAACGGCGATTGAGATGCGGGCCGTTCCGCATCCCACGCTGTGTAGAGGATATGGCTGGTCATCCCCATCGGTGCCTCGCGCAGCCGCTCGAACGGTTCGAGGTCGACAATCAATTCCTCTTCGCTCGCGTCGACCACCGGCAGCTCGAGATGGCTGTCGACCAATGCCCGGCCGTGCCCTGGAATATGCTTGATGACGCCAAGCGTGCCCGCGCTCTGCAGGCCTTCGAGCATCGCCCTGCCCAGCGCTGCCACCTGCATCGGTTCGCAGCCCAGCGCCCGGTCACCGACGATGTCGGTGGCGCCAGGCTGGCGGACGTCGAGCATCGGCAGGCAATCGACGTTGACGCCGACCTCGTGCAGCATCAGCCCCAGCGCCCGGGCATTGACCCGCGCCGCCTCGATCGCGCTCGACGGAGCCAGCTGGTAAAGCCTGTCGAACGCCTCGCCGCTGGGGAAGGCCGGCCATTCGGGCGGCCGCATCCGCGCAACCCGCCCGCCTTCCTGGTCGATCAGGATCGGGACTTCATCATGGCCTTCAAGGTCGCGAAACGCATCCGTAAGGCGACGCAACTGTTGCCTCGTCTCAATATTTCGCTTGAACAAAATATAGCCGGCGGGCCGGGCATCGCGGAAGAAATCACGCTCTTCCGCTGAAATTTCCAGCCCGGAAACTCCGTAAATTGCAGCCTGCATTAGGGCCTAGACTCCCTTCCAGCGAGAGCACTCCCAGGACGCTTGTTTGTCTCCATCATGGCCTCGTTGGAAGGGAGTCTAGGCCCTTAGTTCACCGGAAGGCAGCTTTCGCCCGCCGCCTTGAGCGCTGCGCAGGCTGCCCTGGTCTCCTCCGATGTGCCCGACGCGCGGAGGCGGTAGACCGATTTTCCGCCGACAGTTGCCGTCATGACGACCTTGTTGAGTGCGGCCACCTCCGGGAAGCGGCCCGACAGCAATTTCCACGCCGTATCGGCCTTGATCGTCGAGGCATAGGCGCCAAGCTGGATCGTCGGGCCCGTCGGAGCGGCTTGTGGCGGTGCCGCCGCAGCGTCGGGCGCGACCCCCGCGGCAGGCTTCGCCGGGGTTTGCTTGGGCGGTGACGCCGGCTGCGTCGTCTCGACCGGCAACGGCGTCATCTCCTTCGGCAGCTTGGCGGGATCGAGCGCCGCATCCGGATCCTCGCCGGCGCTGGTTGAATAGGCCGTCTCGCTGTCGCCCGCGACATCAAGGCCACCAGGGTCGGCCGGCTTGACCTTGTAGGGACCGGGTTCGGCCTTGATCAGCTCCGGCGCCCCGCCCGGGGCAGGGTCCTGCCGCCCGATCCAGAACATCGTACCCGCGACGATCAGCCCTGCCATCAGGACCAGGACCAGCGC
>DASTOV010000208.1:0-6137 GCA_035720125.1 Sphingomicrobium sp.
CGGGCTGCTGTTCCTGGTTATCGGTTTCGTGAAGGACTGGCTGCTCGACCAGTCATTTGCGAGACCGCTTAGCCTGCCGTTCATGGCCTTTTTTACTGGCCTGACCGCCCTGGCGTTGCTGGTGCGCAAGCCGATCGTTCATGAAATCATCGCGCCCGTCATGGCTGTCGCTACTACCGGCTTCTTCCTGATGATTTTCATGCGGATTTGAGCGGTCTAGTGCCGGGCATAGGTGCTGGTTGTTCCGTTCTTGCGGACAAGGATGGTCGCATAAGGTTGCTTTTGCCCCGCTGCCTCCATGCCAGGGGAGCCCAGCGGCATGCCCGGAACGGCGATACCGGCCGCAACAGGCTTTTCAGCCAACAGCCGTTTGATGTCGGCGGCGGGCACATGGCCTTCGATGAAATAGCCGGCGGCCTGGGTCGTGTGGCAGCTGGCCATCGCATCCGGGACGCCGAGGCGCTTCTTGACCGCGACCATATCCTCGGTCTCGACAACCTTCACGGTGAAGCCATGCTTCTCAACATGCTCGATCCACTTGGCGCAGCATCCGCAATAGGGCGACTTGTGGACCGTGAGCTGGGCGGCACTGGCCGCAGAAGAAACGAATGCCGCTGCAGCGGCGACAGCGAAGAAGATGGGGCGTCGAACAGACATGAAACGAACCTTGATCTAACGTTCCTGAACCGGCGCTAAATCAGAAAGCGCGCGCCACCGCAAATTCGACTGCCTCGACCAGCGCAGCCTTGGCGCGGCTGGCGGGGAACGGGGCCAGCGCATCGATCGCGCGGCGGCCATACTGGCGCGCCCGCTCCAGCGTGTCGGACAGAGCAGCGGTTTCCTGAATCAGCTGTGTAGCCTGGGCAAGGTCATCGTCCGAAATCCGATCTCCCTGCATCGCAGCCTTCCAAAAAGCCCGGTTTTCCGCCGATCCTCGAGCATAGGCGAGGATCACCGGCAAGGTCACCTTGCCGTCGCGGAAGTCGTCGCCCTGGCCCTTGCCCATCGTTTCGACATCCGACGAATAGTCGATCGCGTCGTCGACCAGCTGGAAGGCGATGCCGAGGTTGCGACCATAGGCTTCCAGCGCTTCCTCCGCTTCTTCGCCGGCTTCGGCGACGACCGGCGAAATGCGGCAAGCCGCCGCGAACAGCGCCGCGGTCTTGGCATTGATGATCTGGAGATAATGCTCTTCGCTGGTTTCGACCTGCCGCTGCGCGGTCAGCTGGTCCACCTCGCCCTCCGCGATCACCGCCGACGCATGGCTCAAGATACGCAGCACCTTCAGGCTGCCGTCCTCGACCATCAGCTCGAAGGCGCGTGAAAACAGGAAATCGCCGACCAGCACGCTCGCCGGATTGCCCCAGATCATGTTGGCGGTGCGTTTTCCGCGGCGCATGCCCGATCCGTCGACGACATCGTCATGCAGCAAGGTCGCCGTGTGGATGAACTCGACGGCGGCGGCGAGCTTGTGGTGCCGCGTTCCGGTGTAGTCGAGCAACGCCGCGCTCGCCAGGGTCAGCATCGGCCGCATCCGCTTGCCGCCGCCGGCGATCAAGTGACCGGCAAGCTCCGGGATCATCGCCACCTTGGACTGCATCCGTTCCAGGATCACGGCATTGACCGCGTTCATGTCGGCGGAGGTCAGCGCGATCATCGGATCGAGCGAGGGGGCGCGCTTGTCGCCCAACTGATGAACGGTGGCGGTCACGCGCGCCGCCCTAGCGGGACAATGGCCGTTTTCCTAGCCTTCGACTACCAAATCCGAACCCGCTCCTCCGGCGGCAAGTACATCTTGTCGCCGGGCTTCACGTCAAAGGCCTTGTACCATTCGTCCATGTTCCGGACGACGCCGTTGACTCGATATTCCGCCGGCGAATGAGGATCGGTGAGCAGCTGGGCGCGAAGAGCACCCTCGCGCTGCTTGCGCTGCCAGCTATAGCCATAAGCGATGAAGAAGCGCTGGTCGCCGGTGAGGCCACCGATCACCGGCGGCTCGCCATGCCTGGCGACGTAGCGGCGATAGGCCGCGTAGGCGACTTCGAGCCCGCCCAAATCGCCGAGATTTTCTCCTAGCGTCAGCTCGCCCTTGATCTTCACGCCGGGAATCGGCTCATATTCATCATACTGCTTCACCAGCCTGGCAGCACGGGCCATGTAGCTCTTGGCGCTGGCCTCGGTCCACCAGTCGCGCAGCTTGCCCGATCCGTCGAACTTGCGTCCCTGGTCATCGAAGCCGTGGCCGATCTCGTGGCCGATGGTGGCGCCGATGCTACCGTAATTGGCAGCCGGGTCAGCATCTGGATCGAAATAGGGCGGCTGCAGGATTCCGGCGGGGAAGGTAATCTGGTTCTGAGTCGGGTCGTAATAGGCGTTGTTGGTCTGCGGGGTCATTCCCCACAGAGTCCGATCAACCGGCTTCTTCATCCGTTCGAGCTGCAGGTTCCAGTCGAACTCGGCCGAGCGCATCGCGTTGCCGAACAGGTCGGAGCGGTCGACCTTCAGCGACGAATAGTCGATATATTTGACCGGGTGGCCGGTGCGCGGGTCGAACGTCGCAAGCTTGGCCAGAGCTTCCTTCCGCGTCGGTTCGTCCATCCAGTCGCTCTGCTCGATCTTTTCCTGCAGCGCGGCACGGAAATTCACGATCAGCTCGGCCATCTGGCGACTGGCCTCGGGTGGATAATGGCGCTGGACGTAGATCTGCCCGACCGCCTCGCCGAGCGAGCCGTTGACCAGGTCGACGCCACGCTTCCAGCGGTCGCGCTGGGTGGGAACGTCGCGCAGGGTCTTTGAATAGAAATCGAACCGGGCCTGGTCGAAGTCCCGGGGCAGGAAGCCGGCGTAGGAGCTGATAAAGTGGAAGGCCATATAGTCCTTCCACGTGCCGAGCGGCGTGGCTTCGACCAGCTTGCCGATTTCCTGGACGGCGGTGGTTTCGGTCACGACGATCGTCTTGACGTCGCCGAGCCCCAGCCGGGCCAGCGACCTGTCCCATTGGAACTGCGGCGCGAAACCATTGAGCTTCGCCCGGTCCATCGGGTTGTAGATCTTGGTGATGTCGCGGCTGTCTTCCGGCTTCCAGTGGACCCGGGCAATCGCGGTTTCGAGCGCGAAGATCCGGTCCGCCTTGGCGTCGGCGTCGGCGATGCCGGCCAATTGCTGGATGCGCGTGATGTAGGCCTTATAGGCCGCGCGATAGGCGTCATACTTGGCGCCCTCGAGCAGATAATAGTCGCGATTGGGCATGCCGAGCCCGGCCTGGCCGACATAGACCCCGTAACGGGTCGGCTCGGAAAGGTCCGGGAAGATGGCGGCGCCGACCGGCGAGGGATAGCCGAGGGTCGCAAACAGATCGACGAGCTCGACCTTGTCCTTGATGGCGGTGATCCGGTCCAGGTGCGGCTTGAGCGGCTCCGTGCCCCTGGCGGCGATGGTCGCTTCGTCCATCCAGCTGGCGTAGAAATCGCCGACCTGCCGGCCGATCTGGCCTGACCCGGCGCTGTCCCTGGCCATGTCCTCCACAATGGAGCGCACGTCGCGGTCGAGTTGGTCGTTGAGCACGCTGTCGATGCCGACGAAGGTGCGATCGGGCGCGATCTCGGTCCGCTTGGCCCAGGCGCCATTGACGTAACGGAAGAAATCGTCGCCCGGCTTGACCGTGCTGTCCATGGCAGTCAGGTCCACGCCCCATGGCGCGAAGCTGGGCTTGCCATCTCGCGCCAACGCCGGCGTGAAGATCAGTGCCGACGCCGCGGCCAACATCAGAAGCTTTTTCGACATGGATAGCGCCCCTTATCCTTGATTGCCGGAGCCCAGGCTAACCGCCGTCCGGTTCCTGCCAAGTCCGTTTCGATGAATGGTCAAACAGCGCTGGCCTGCGCTGCCTCGGGCAGCGACAGGGTGACGAGCAGGCCGCCGAGATCCTCGCTTTCATCAATCTCGACCGTGCCGCCATAGATGTCGGCCACGTCACGCACGATGGCGAGGCCAAGTCCGGTTCCCGGCTTGCCGGTCGTATCGAGCCGCTTGCCGCGAGAGAAAAGCTCGTTGCGCTCTTCCTCGGCAATGCCCGGGCCATCGTCTTCGATCTGGATCGTAACCTTTCCGTTTGCCGGCGGGTCGACCGTCACGAACACCCGCCCATGGCCATATTTGGCGGCATTTTCGATCAGGTTGCCCAGCATTTCGTCAAGGTCCTGCCGTTCGACGCGGACCTGGGCCTCCCTGCTTCCGGCGATGTCAATCGTGACGTGGGAATAGAGGACGGAAACCGCGCGCTCGACCGCCGCCGCGCTTTCCCACACCGTGGCGCGGGCCTGGGCGGAGGAACGGCGTCCGATGGCGCGGGCGCGTGCGAGGTGGTGGTCGACCTGGCGCTGCATCACCGAGGCCTCGCGGATCACCGTGTCGTTGAGGTCCGGCGCATGCGCCGTCGCCGCGTTGGTGATGACCGTCAGCGGCGTCTTCAGCGCATGGGCGAGATTGCCGGCATGCCGCCTCGCCTCCTCCGCCTGCGCCTCGCTATGGGCGAGCAGCTCGTTGATCTCGTCCACCAGCGGCTCGACTTCGCGCGGAAAATCCTCGGCGATCCGCGTCTGGATGCCGCCGCGGATCGCCGACACCTCTCGACGCACGCGCCGCAATGGCCACAGGCCGTAGATGGCTTGCAGCGCGGCAAGGACGAGCAAGCCGGCGCCGAGCGCCGCAAAGCTGCGGATCAGGGTCCGGCGAAGATCGCGGATCTGGCCGTCGATCGCTTCGCGCGACTGGGCGACCTGAAACCGCCAGCGGACATCGGATCCCGGCAGGGTCACATCCCGTTCGAGGATGCGAAGCGGCTCTCCTTCGAACTCGAAGCTGTCGCGCTTGTGCAGTTCGACATCGTTATGGGCACCGTCGGCCTTCAACCGCCGATCCCACAACGAACGCGACGGGAAGTCTTCCTGCCCTTCGCCGGAAATCTGGAAATAGGCCCCGGAATAAGGCTCCAGGAAGCGCTGGTCGGCGGGCGGCCGCGAAAAGCGCACTTCGCCGTCCGGCCCGATCTCCGATGCTGCGATCATCGCGTTCAGCACATATTCGAGCTGCAGGTCGAAGTTCTGGACGATTCCGCGCGCCAGCACCCGGTCCAGGCCATAGCCGCCAAGCAGCAGCAGCGCGCTGATCCAGAGCGCCGCGACCGTGATCATTCGCCGGGTCAGCGAACCCGCCCGGCGTGCCCTGACCTTCACCGCCTCGTCACTGGCGGCAGAATCATTCAAGCGCCGGGATCCTCAAGGCTGTAGCCAAGGCCGCGGATGGTGGTGATGACATCGGCGCCCAGCTTTTTGCGGATGCGCGTCACGAACACCTCGATGGTGTTGCTGTCGCGATCGAAGTCCTGGTCGTAGATATGCTCGATCAGCTCGGTCCGGCTGACTACCTTGCCCTTGTGGTGCATGAGGTAGGACAGGAGCTTATATTCCTGCGCGGTCAGCTTGACCGGTTCGCCGGCCTTGGTGACCTTGCCGGACCGTGTATCGAGCCGGATGTCGCCGGCGATCAGCTCCGACGAGGCAACGCCGGCGGCACGGCGAATGAGGGCGCGCAGGCGGGCGATCAGCTCTTCGGTCTGGAACGGCTTGGCCAGATAGTCGTCGGCGCCTGCATCGAGACCGGCGACCTTGTCGGACCAGCTGTCGCGAGCGGTCAGTACCAGCACCGGCATCTTGCGGCCTTCCTTGCGCCACCGGTCGAGCACGGTCAGGCCGTCGATCTCGGGCAAGCCGAGGTCGAGCACCACCGCGTCATAGCTTTCAGTCGAGCCAAGATAATGGCCGTCCTCGCCGTCAGTGGCGAGGTCGACAGCATAGCCAGCGCCCTCCAGCGTCGAACGCAGCTGGCGGCCCAGATTGGGTTCGTCCTCGACGATCAATACGCGCATGCAATCATCCCTCGAAAAAACATTCGCCTACTCAAACACGCGCGAAGCTGAACGGTTGCTTGGCCGGAACGAAGGGAACGGGCAAGAATTAAGTGAAATGGGCTGTCACGGGAGCGAAACCCTTGACGCCGACCCACTCGGCCTCGGGCCGGCGGTCGGCCGGCTCTCGCTACCTCTTCGTGCTGATAACGATTGCTGTGCAATCGTTTTG
>DASTOV010000209.1:0-4006 GCA_035720125.1 Sphingomicrobium sp.
TGCTTCTGCGGGGGAACGCATATCCGGGCGACTAACGATCTCCATCAATGCGACGCCCGCCCGGTTGAGGTCGACGTAGCTCATCGTGGCATGCTGGTCGTGCATCAGCTTGCCCGCGTCCTGCTCGACATGGATGCGCTCGATGCCGATCCTCTTGACCGAGCCCTCGTCCTTCTCGTCGAGCAGGATCTCGACCTCGCCCGGGCCGACCAGCGGATGGTAGAGCTGCGAAATCTGATAGCCCTGCGGCAGGTCGGCGTAGAAATAATTCTTGCGATCGAACCGGCTCCAGCGGTTGATCACCGCGTCCAGCGCCATGCCGGTGCGCACCGCCTGGCGAATGCATTCGCGGTTGGGGACCGGGAGCATGCCGGGCATGGCCGCGTCGACCAGGCTCACCTGGGTGTTGGGCTCGGCTCCGAACGCCGTCGCCGCGCCGGAGAAGAGCTTGGCGTTGGACACGACCTGGGCGTGGACCTCGAGGCCGACCACGACCTCCCACTCGCCGGTTTCGCCCTTGATGCGATACTCGCTCATTACCACCACCTCGCGGGCCGATGATTGAACCCTGCTCGCTCCTCGATGGCGAGGCCGGCGTTCAAGACGCCCTGCTCGTCGAGCTCGCGGCCGATCAGGTGCAGGCCGAGCGGCAGGCCCTGGCTGTCGAGCCCGCCCGGGACCGACATGGCCGGAAGGCCGGCGAGGCTGGCAGGGACCGCGAACACGTCGTTGAGATACATGGCCAGCGGATCCGACATCTTCTCGCCCAGCCCGAACGCCGCCGACGGCGCCGTCGGGGTCAGGATCAGGTCGCACTGCTGGAACGCCTCGGCAAAGTCGCGCTTGATGAGGGTGCGAGCCTTCTGCGCCTTGGTGAAATAGGCGTCGTAGAAGCCCGCAGACAGCACATAGGTGCCGATCATGATGCGGCGCTTGACCTCCGCGCCGAACCCGGCGGCGCGGGTCGCGGCATACATGGCGTCAAGGTTGCCGCCCTGCGGCGTGTCGCGAAGGCCGTAGCGAACGCCGTCATAGCGGGCGAGGTTGGACGAGGCCTCGGCCGGGGCGATGATGTAATAGGTCGGCAGCGCGTACTTTGTGTGCGGCAGGCTGATCTCGACCACCTCCGCGCCGGCGTCCTTGAGCCACTCGATCCCCTGGTCCCAGATGGCGTTGATCTCTTCGGGCACGCCCTCGATCCGATATTCCCTCGGGATGCCAACCTTCTTGCCGCGAAGGTCGCTGGCAAGGCCGGCTTCCCACTGCGGCACCGGCAGGTTGAGCGAGGTCGCGTCCCTGGGATCAAAGCCGGCCATCGCCTCCAGCAGGATAGCGCAGTCGCGCACGGTGCGGGCCATCGGCCCGGCCTGGTCGAGCGAGCTGGCGAAAGCGACGATGCCCCAGCGCGAACAGCGGCCGTAGGTCGGCTTGATGCCCGAAATGCCGGTGAAGGCCGCCGGCTGGCGGATCGAACCGCCGGTGTCGGTGCCGGTGACTCCGGGCGCCAGGCCCGCCGCGACCGCCGCCGCCGACCCGCCCGACGAACCGCCCGGGGTCAGTGCCGCGTTCCCGCCGTCGTTGCGCTTCCACGGGCTGATCACCGGGCCATAGGCGCTGGTCTCGTTGGACGAGCCCATGGCGAACTCGTCCATGTTGAGCTTGCCCAGCATGCCCGCGCCGGCCGCTTTGAGGTTGGCGGAAACGGAGCTTTCGTAAGTTGGCTTGAAGCCCTTGAGGATGTTCGAGCCCGAGGTGCTGTCGACGCCCTCGGTCGCGAACAGATCCTTGATACCGAGCGGGATGCCGGAAAGCGGCTTCAATTCGCCCGCGGCTCGCGCCTGATCGGCGGCGTCCGCCGCCGCCAGCGCCAGCTCCGGCGTTTCGACGGTAAAGGCATTGAGCGAGCGCCCGGCGACGACCGCAGCATTGAACGCCTCGGCAATCTCGCGCGCACTATACTCGCCACCGCGAAACCCTTCGCGCAGCTCGGTGATGGTTTTGAGGGTTAAATCACTCACTGTCCGTCATCCAATGACGCTTGCTTCGCGTCGCTTTCATTGCGCTCGGCATCTTCACTCAATCACCTTCGGAACCGCGAAAAACCCATGCTGCGCATCCGGCGCATTCTTGAGAATGTCGTCGCGGCAGTTGCCGTCGTTCACCACGTCATCGCGCAGGCGGAGATGGTTTTCGATCACCGCGGTCAGCGGCTCGACTCCGTCGGTGTCGACCTCGCCAAGCTGTTCGACCCAGCCGAGGATATTGTTCAATTCGGGCACCATCCTGTCGATTTCATCGTCGCCCAGCGCCAGCCGGGCGAGACGCGCGACGTGGCGCACCTGATCTGCGTTTACGGACATGCGTTTCTTGTTTCCTTCGGATCGACAAGCGACCCGAAGGGGCGGCTAGCAGGACGCCCCCGCCCCTTCAAGCGAGTTGCCGCGTACCGCCAACCACTTTAAGCGCCAGCGCCCATGTGCGTACGCCGCTTCCTGATCCTGATCTTCATCCTGACGCTGATTGTCGTCGGCGGCGCCTTCGCCCTTTATCAGTGGGGCGACCAGGTGCTTGTCCGCATGGCGACGCCTAGCGGCCATTTTCAGGAACCGCCCAAGGGGAGCGGGCCGGATTATTCGAAAGACGCGTCGTGGCTGGCCCGGCCCGGCATGGCCGGGGACCCGTCCGATTGGCTTCCTGAAGATGTGGTTGCGACCACAAGCGGCGATCCCGCGGCGACCTTCTATGTTCACCCGACCACCTATCTGGAACGTGACCGGTGGAACGCGCCGATCGATGCGGCCGGCGAACCGGCTCGCCGGGCCAGGGTATTCGTCGAGACACAGGCCGGCGCCTTCAACAATGTCTCGGACATCTGGGCGCCCAAATATCGGCAGGCGGCCTATGGCGCCTTCCTGCTGAATAGCGAAGATGCGAGACAGGCACTCGATCTGGCCTATCGCGACGTACTGGCCGGATTCGACGCCTTCCTCGCCGGTCAGCCTGCAGGCAGGCCGATCATCCTCGTCGGCCATAGCCAGGGCTCGTTGCACCTTTTGCGGCTCCTGAAGGACCGCAAGGACTCGCTGGGGAAACGGCTGGTCGCGGCCTATATCGTCGGCTGGCCGGTCGGTGTGCAGTCCGACCTGCCTGCAACCGGCCTCCCCGCCTGTTCGGCGAGTGACCAGACGGGATGCGTGCAAAGCTGGCAGACGTTCAAGGAGCCGGCGAATACGCGACTGGTGACCGACTCATGGGTCGGGACGGCAGGGCTGACAGGAACGGCACGGTCGCGTGAAGACATGCTGTGCACCAACCCGCTGACTGGAACCAGGGACGGCGCCGCAGGACCGGAGGCAAATGCTGGGACGCTGGTTCCCGACGGCGACCTTACAAGCGCGAAGCTTGAGCCGGGACGCGTCGGCGCCCGCTGCGACAAGGGCTTCCTACTGATCGACGGGGATATTCCGAACCTCGGGCCCTATGTTCTCCCCGGCAATAACTATCATGTTTACGACTATGCCCTGTTCTGGGGATCGATCCGCGCCGACGCGGAGCGGCGGCTGGCAGCATGGTAGGCGCGGCGATCACCCCCAACGCCGCCGACTTTGCGGCAGCCCTGCCTGGCCACGGCGGGCGGCTCGTCGGGCTGGATGTTGGCACCAAGACGATCGGACTTGCGACTTGTGATGCCGGATGGAGCTATGCGACCGCAGCCGAAACGTTGAGGCGCACCAAGTTCACCGCCGACCTTGAAGTGCTGAAGGCGTTCATCGCCAGGAACAGCATTGTCGGGCTGGTCGTCGGCCTGCCGCTCAACCTCGACGGCGGCGATTCCCCACGCACCCAATCGGTTCGCGCGTTCGCGCGGAACCTGGCGCCTCTCGGCTTGCCACTGCTGCTGTGGGACGAGCGCTGGTCGACGGTGGCGGTCGAGCGGGCCATGATCGAGGCCGACATGAGCCGCGCCAAGCGCGCCCAAAAGGTCGACGCCCATGCCGCCGCGCAC
>DASTOV010000210.1:0-6061 GCA_035720125.1 Sphingomicrobium sp.
TGATGCACCCGCCAGGATGAGTGTGACTGCCGCGATCCGCCCCATGTCAGGCCCCCTTTCATATCCCTATGTCGGTCTAATAGGTTCACGCAGAAATGCCAGCAATGGGTGGAAGGCGGACATGCCAAAACTCCCTCTCCCCGGCGGGGTGAGCGGACCGCGCTTTCGCTTTCGTCATTCCAACGAACTCGGCGCAAATCCCTCCCCCTTGATGGGGGAGGCCAGGTGGGGGTGATTTTCCCGCTTCCGCAGCGTTTCATGCCCAGCATCACCCCACCCCAACCCCTCCCCATAGAGGGGAGGGGCTAATGACCGCAATGGGTCGAAACCGGTCAAAAGCTGTTTATGACCGGCATGGGTGGAAAACGGACGTTAGCGTGCTCCTGCGAAGGCAGGAGCCCAGACGCGCGTAGCGCCCCTGCTCGCCCTTCGGGCTCGGACTGGACCCCGGCCTTCGCCGGGGAACAGGGCGACTGACCGCAATGGGTGAAAAGCGGACGTGCTCAAGGCAGCCGTCACGAGCAGTTCGCTCTCACCATGCTTTCGCATGGTTGCCACTTACCCCGTGACGTCAGTAGGGTTCGGCTTCGCCGACCCGTCGTCCATGACGAAAACCAGCACTGTCTGGGGGACAGTGCGTTTTCGTCATTTCGCCGTCTCTTCGCGCTGCTCCGGCGCCGCTTCGCGCCGGCGTCGCTGCGCTCGGCGGCTTAAATCAAGCCCAGCGCCTTCATGCTGCTGCGTCCCTGGCTGCCGACGATGACATGGTCGTGCACCGTGACGCGCATATGGCGGCCAGCCTCGATCAGGTCCTTGGTCAGGCGGATATCCTGGCTGCTGGGAGAGGGGTCGCCCGAGGGGTGGTTGTGGACGATGATGATCGCGGTTGCGCCGAGCTGGATCGCCCGGCTGATGACCTCGCGGACATGGACCGCGGCTTCGTCGACCGAGCCGCGCCACATCGCCTCGTTGGCCAGCAGCATATTTTTTGCATTGAGGAAGAGCACACGCACTTCCTCGACGCTGGAATGGGCCATGGCGGCCTGGAGATAGTCGCCGAGCGCGTCCCAGCTGGAGAGCATTGGACGGCCCTCGACCCGCGATTCAAGCAGGCGGAGCGCGGTCGCCTCGGCAATTTTCAGTGCTGCAATCATTGGGTCGCTAAGGCCTTCACGCCTTAACGTCGCTGCGTCGGCCCCTAGCAGTTGTCCGATGCCGCCAAACTGGCTGATGAGCCTCTTGGCAATCGGTTTCGTGTCGATCCGCTTGATTGTCAGGGCCAGCAGATATTCGACCAGCTCATGGTCCAGCAGCGCCTTGCCGCCGCCATCGAACAGCCGCTCACGCAGGCGGGCGCGATGCCCGGCATTTTCGTCGGCAGAATCGGCCACGCGAAACCTCACAGCAATGACCGAGCGGAGCCGAAGCTAGGCAAAGCGCGTTTTCCATGCAACGCCGCATCGGTGCGGATACGGAACGGTCGTCGGTTGGAGAGGTTTTGAGGTTCGAATGAGCCCCAGTAGTGACGATCGGCCAATTGAGCGCGTGGAGCGGGCGTTGGAAGATGCCCACCTTGTCGAACATGTCTATGTGCGCGATCGCAAGGGCTGGCATCGCGTCTGGCGCATTACCCGGCAGGGCCTGCTGCTTCTCCTGATCCTGGCGGTCGCGGCGCTTGCCGCCCTTTGGATCTGGCGAAAGCCGATTGCCGACGATTACATCCGGGACGAGCTGGCCCGGCGCGGTGTGCAGGGGAGCTATACGCTGGACCGCGTCGGGTTTCGGACACAGCAGGTCAGCAACCTCATCATCGGGGACCCGGCCAACCCCGATCTGACCGTCCGGCGTGCGATCATCCAGGTGCGTATCAAGCTGAACGGCAGCGTCGAAGTCTTCCGTGTCGTGGCGCGGGGCGTTCGCCTTAGAGGGCAGCTGCTGCCATCCGGCCGGGTCAGCTGGGGCGCGGTCGACAAGCTGCTCCCTCCGCCCAGCGGCAGACCCTTTCGGCTGCCGGACTTCGCCGTCGATCTCCGCGACGCGGCCATATCGCTCGCCACGCCATATGGGCCGATGGGCTTTGCGGTGATGGGCCAGGGCAATTTGTCCGGCGGGTTCGCCGGCAAACTGGCGGCATCTTCGCCCGGGCTAACGCTAGGCGAATGCCGCCTCGACCGGTTCCGCGCCCTGGTCGACATTGGCGTCACCGCCCGACGACCCGAGGTGAGCGGGCCGATCAGTGCGCAAGACCTCATATGCCCTGCCAGCAACCTGCGCCTTGCACTGCCGCGAATGGAGATTGACTCCAGCTTTGCCGAAGGGTTCGACAACTACAACGGCGGCGGCCGCCTGACACTGGCCTCCTTCGAGGCCGGTGCCAATGGAATGGCCGGGGTCACCGGCAATCTCAGCTTCCGGGGTTCGCCCGCAATGACGCAGGGCCGCATCGACCTTGCCGCCCGGCAGGCGCGGCTGGACCGGATCGTGGCCGGGCGTACCCGGTTCGACGGGCGCTACTCGCTGGCCGCGAGGGCCGGCTCCTTGACGGCCATTGGAGACTATATGGCCGATTCGGTCAGGGTCGAACAATCGCTGTTCGCCATGCTGGTCGATCCCCTGGGGTCCCTCGACGGAACGCCGCTGGGGCCGATCGGCGCTGCCATTTCGAGCGCAATCCAGCGCGCTGCCGGCCGGTTCGACGTGCGCGGCTCGCTGCGGCTGGCCAACCAGCCGGGCGGAGGAGCGATTCGCATCGAAGGCGCCGATGCGATTGCCCCGTCCGGCGCGCGGATCGCGGTCAGCGGCGGCGACGGCATCACCTATTACTGGCCGTCGGGCCGGCTGCGCATCGAAGGCAACATTGGCCTTGAGGGCGGTGGATTGCCGACCGCGCGGATCGCACTTTCCCAGCCGCGCAGCGGCGCCCCGATGAGCGGGGTGGCGACGATTGCCCCCTATCGCGCCGGTAATGCGAGGCTGGCGATGGCGCCGATCCGCTTTACGGCCGGGGAAGACGGCTCGACCCACATCAGGTCGGCGGCGCTGTTCGATGGCCCAGTGCCGGGGGGCTTCGTCCGCGGGCTCGGCCTGCCGATCGAGGCCAGCTTCGGCGGCCGGCGCGGCTTCACCTTCGGCCGAAGATGCATCGAGGCCCGGTTCGCCAGCTTCCAGATGGGCAGCCTGAACCTGCAGCGGGCGCGCATGCCGGTATGCCCGATCGGCCCCGCGATTGCCTTCCAGGCACCGGGCGGGCGCTTCCAGCTCGGCGCGATGCTCAATCGACCGGGGCTGTCAGGAAGTCTCGGTCAATCCCCGTTCAGCATCACGGCGGCGTCGGCCCGCCTGCTTACCGAGCGGTTCGCGCTGGCCAACATGGCGGTTCGCATCGGGCGTGCCGATGCCCCGGTGGCGATCGATGCGGATCGGGTCGAGGGCAATTATGCGGGCACCGGTACATTCGACGGCGGCCGCGCGACCATTGGCCAGGTGCCGCTGCTGGTCAGTGAGGCCGGTGGCGACTGGCGGATGGGCGGGGGCGAAACCGCCATTAACGGCGGCCTGCTGCTCTCCCATCGGGAAGACCCGCCGAGATTCTACCCGCTGCGCAGCGATGACCTGAAGTTCACGCTCGCGGACAATCGGATCCGCGCCTCGGCAACGCTGCGCCATCCCGACAGCGGCACCAAAGTTACCGATGTCAGCATCGACCATAGCCTCGAGACCGGAAGCGGCAACGCTTTGCTCGACGTTCCAGGCATCGACTTCGGGTCAGGACTGCAGCCGGAGGAGCTCACTCGGCTGACCGAGGGCGTCATCGCCCTGGTCTATGGCAGGCTAAGCGGACAGGGGCGCATTGCCTGGACGGCCGGTGGCGAGGTCAGCTCGACCGGCGAATTTACCACCCAAGGCATGGACCTGGCGGCGAGCTTCGGTCCGATCACCGGCATGAGCGGAACGATCCGCTTCACCGACCTGCTGGGACTGGAAACGGCGCCAGGCCAGTCGTTGACCCTAAAGAGCGTTAACCCCGGCATCCTGGTCGAAAATGGCGTGGTTCGATACCAGTTGCTGCCCGACAATCTGGTCAAGATCGAGCAGGGCGAGTGGCCGTTCATGGGCGGGCGGCTGATCCTTCAGGAAACGATCCTGAACTTCGGCAGGCCAAGCCCCAAGCGCCTGACCTTCGAGGTAGTCGGATTGGATGCGAGGACATTCGTCGATTCCCTGGAGTTCAAGGAGCTTTCCGCCAGCGGCATATTCGACGGCGTGCTCCCGATGATCTTCGATGACGAGGGTGGCCGGATCGTCGGCGGCCGCCTGGACAGTCGCGCAGGCGGGGGGACGCTCGCCTATAACGGCGTCGTCAATCGCGCGAACCTGGGCCTGATGGGCGGCTTCGCCTTTGATGCACTGCGCGACCTTGAGTATCGCTCGATGATCATTCGGCTCGACGGCTATCTGGACGGCGAGTTCGCAACGCGGATGACGATCGAGGGCGTCGGCCTGGGGAACACGAGTACCCAGCAATTCATCAAGTCCGTCAACCGCATCCCGTTCAACTTCAACGTGACGATCAAGGGGCCGTTTCGCGGCCTGATCGCAACTGCCAAGAGCTTTCGCGACCCGACGCAGGTGATCGAGCCGGCGCTGCCGAGGCCGCTGGATGAGGTGCCGGGGATCATTGTCGAGACGCGTCGCCGCGAGGAAAGCCAGCAGCAAAGCCAGACCCCAGTCGAACAGGAAATCACGCCAACGCCCACGGAAAGGCCATGAGGATGAACGTCATGATGCCCAAACGATTGTTGCAGGCCGCCGGCGGTGCGGCACTGATGCTGCCGCTGGGCGGCTGCATCTCTGTCTCGCCGCCTGACAAGCCGATCGAGATCAACCTCAACGTGACGATCCAGCAGGAAGTGCTGGTAAGGCTGCAGCGCGACGTCGAGCAGTTGATCCAGGAGAATCCGGAGGCTTTTCCGCAGCCTCAGCCCCAGACGCCTGAGCCGCAGAGGCCGTGATGAAGCAATTCTTGTTGGCCCTGGCTGCGGTGATCTGCCTGGCTCGCCCGGATGTTGCCAAGGCACAGGATCTTGCCGCAATCACCGAGGCGCGCCGTGCAGGCCTGATCGGAGAGCGGTTCGACGGTTACCTGGGGTTCGTGACGGCAAATCCCGCCGCGCAGCTTCGCCGCGATGTCAGTGCGATCAATATCAGACGCCGCGCCCTATATTCCGACCTTGCTGCAAGGCGCGGAGTATCACCCGAAGAAGTTGGCATCACGGCCGCGTGCAGCCTGCTGCGCCGCGTCGCGGTGGGGGAATATTATCTGCCGGGCCAGGGCGGATGGCGACGCGCAGTCGCCGGCCAATCTCCCGTCCCTGGCTATTGCGGCTGACCAACTTCGAAACTTGGCCGAAAATCGCCCTTGAAAGATGCGATGAGCTCGGTCGTCACTGCCAATTCAATCTCATAGGCGCCTTCCACCCAAGGTCCGGCCACATAAGGTGACGCGACCAGCATTAATGTCTCGAACCGGCCATTCCCATCCTTGTCGGTCGGAACGACGGCAACCTCGCTAAGCTTGGGGCAGTCTTCGAACATTCCGCCGCCTCCGACCGGCTCGCCGCGCTTTTCCTCACGAGCCTTGTTGAGCGCGTCGCACCAGCGCTGCGTCAGCAATCGGTCCATGTTGGCCGGTGCCGCAAACAGGCTCGCGACTTCAATCTCCTGTGCCACAGCCCGGTCCCAAAGCAGTGCGCCGACGCCGAAATTGCCATGCGCGCCGCCGGTATAGGAACCGACCTCGACCCGTAGGCTCAACAAGCGGTCTGACTGCCCGGCGGTCTTGTAGTCGGTCGAAGACATGTAGCCATGATAGTCAAATCCCTCCTTGTCGCGCATCGCCTTGTCTTCTTCCGCTCCAGCGATCAGGCCTGCCTTCTCCTTTTCCATGGCGTTGCGGAACCGGTCAGCAAGTTGAGGGACTGCGGCTGCTTCGGCCGGCCAGGCGTAGTGGAATTCGATCAGCTCATTTTCTTCATCGTAAGCGAATGCCTTGGAAGTCGGA
>DASTOV010000211.1:0-8307 GCA_035720125.1 Sphingomicrobium sp.
TGGGCAGATCCGCATAGGCCCGGGCCATGTTCGCCCACAGCGTGTCGCCGCCGACCGGAGGGCATTCCAGGCAGCGCAAGACACAGCCGTAAGGCGGGCTTTCGCGCCAGGTGGCGTCGCAATGCCAGGCATTCTCATAGAAGTCCGGCGGCGAATCCATGTCCTTGTAGATGCACACCAGGCCCGGATGATCGGGGTCGCTCCCCGCGACCGGATGATCCTCCAGCGAACCGAAGCGGCTGGCGAAGGCGACATGGTCGGCCTTGCCGATCGCCTGGTCGCGGACGAACAGCACCTTGTGCTTGAGCAGCTCCGCGCGGATCGCCTCGAACAGGTCGTCGTTGCGAGCCGCCTCGGCGAGGTCGACGCCATGGACCTCGGCACCGATGTGGGCGGTGAGCTTCTCGACCCGCATCAGAAGGTGAAGATCGACGAGCCGGTCGTCTTCCCGGCTTCCATGTCGCGATGCGCCTGCTGGGCGTCTTCCAGCGCGTAACGCTGGTTGATTTCGATCCTGATCCGGCCGCTGCCGATATGGCCGAACAGCGCCTCCGACAGCTGGGCGCGTTCAACCGGGTCAGCGATATAGTCGGCCAGCGCGGGCCGCGTGAAATAAACCGAGCCCTGGATGGCCAGTTGCAGG
Organism: Sphingomicrobium sp.; assembly: GCA_035720125.1. Lineage (GTDB taxonomy): Bacteria > Pseudomonadota > Alphaproteobacteria > Sphingomonadales > Sphingomonadaceae > Sphingomicrobium. The sequence goes on from DASTOV010000211.1 coordinate 644, forward strand.
GCGTCGATCGGCGGGAACGGGCCCGAGGCCGTGCCGCATCCGACCAGCACGCCGCGGCGCTTCAGCGACTTCAGCGATGCCTCGAACGTATCCTTGCCGACCGTGTCATAGACGGTGGTCACTCCCTGGCCGTCGGTCAGTTCCTTGACGCGGGCGGGCACGTCCTCGCGGCGGTAGTAGATGATCTCATCGCAGCCATGGGCCTTGGCAATCGCCGCCTTTTCCTCGGTCGAAACCGTGCCAATGATGCGCAGGCCGAGCAGTTTCGCCCATTGCACCGCGATCAACCCGACGCCACCCGCCGCGGCGTGCAGCAGGATGGTGTCGCCGGACCGCATCCAGGGGTTGGTCTTCAATAGCCAATAAGCGGCGCTCAAACCACGCATGGTCGAGGCCGCCGCCACTTCATGACTGATGCCGTCGGGCAGCTTGAACAGGGAGGCGACCGGCATCACGCGCTCGGTCGAATAGGCGCCGAGTGGACTGCCGGTATAGGTCACCCGGTCGCCTACCGAGAAGCCCGTGACACCGGGTCCGACCGCTTCGATGACGCCGGATGCTTCGACGCCCATGCCGTTGGGAATCGGAACGGGATAATAGCCCAGACGGAAATAGGTGTCGGCGAAGTTGAGCCCGACCGCGACATGGCGCACGCGTACTTCGCCGGGACCCGGTTCACCGACCGCAACCTGCTCGTAACGCAGAACTTCGGGGCCACCCGCTTCGTAAAAGCGTACGGCGTTCGCCATGAATCTTCCTCTCATTTCTTGAAGGGAAGAAGCTACGGCAGACGGAACTTGCCTTTTGCACAAATCGTGACAGATTCTGTCTAGCTAGCGACAGGAATTGGGGACCCGACATGGAACTGGTCCGGGCCGCGGCTCTCACCGGCTATTTCGCCGTGGCGGAGGAATTGGGGCTGGAAACGCTGCCTCTGATGCGGCGCAACGGCCTGTCGCGGTCCATGCTGGACAATCCGGAGCAGATGATCCCGGCGCGATCGGTCATCCGGTTGCTGGAGGAAAGCGCCGAAGCATCCGGCTGCATTACCTTCGGCCTCAGGATGGCCGAGCTTCGCGGGATCGCCGACCTGGGCATGGTCAGCCTGTTGATTGCGCACCAGGCCACCTTGCGCGACGCGCTGTCGGTGCTGACGCAGTTTCGCAACCGCATCAATACCAACCTGGCACTGCGCATCGAAGAGTTCGGCGATATGGTGCTCTTGCGCGAAAGCTTTGTGTTCGACCCACCGATGCCTTCGCGCCAGGCTGACGATCTCGCGCTCGGGGTGCTCGACCAGATGTGCCGCGCGGTGCTCGGCGCCAACTGGAAGCCGCTGGCCATCTGCCTCCCCTACGATCAGCCGCCGGCACCGGAGCGCACGGTCTTCCATCGCGCATTTTCATGCCCGCTCGAATTCAATGCCGAATTTGAGGGGATACTGCTGAATCGGGCAGATCTGGAGCTGGCCAATCCCCGGTCCGACCCGGCGCTGGCCAGCCACGCGCGCCACCTGGTCAATGCGATCATCGATCCGGGCGAACGGTCGGTGGTGCAGGAAGTGGAGCAGGCGATCCAGATCCTGCTGCCCACGGGCCGGGCGTCGATCGGCAGCGTTGCCGACAGCCTGGGGATGACCGTCCGCACGTTGCAGCGTCGGCTGGACGAGGAAGGCGCGCAGTTCAGCGAGCTGCTGGATCGCATCCGGGTGCGGGAGCTGAACCGCCACCTCGCCCAGCGCCGACTGCGGCTGACCGACATCGCCGATATGCTCGGCTATTCGTCGTTGTCGGCCTTCAGCAACTGGTATCGCGGCCGGTTCAACGAGCCGCCGAGTGAAGCCCGCCGCCGTCTCCGGCAGCGGGCTTGACGTTAATCGACAGGCTCAGGCGACGTCGACCAGCACGATCTCGCTGTCGTCCAGCGCCGTCACGCGGACCTCGTCCAGCTCGCCGATCGCAGCGCCGTCCCGCGCCTCGATCAACTGCCCGTCGATCTCCACGCGGCCGGACGCCGGGACCAGATAGGCCTTGCGGTCCTTGCCGATCGGATAGACGGCGCTTTCGCCGGCCTTCAGGGTCGCGCCGACGACCCTGGCATTGGCCCGGATCGGCAGCGCATCCGGATCGCCTTCGATACCGGAGGCCAGTACCACGAAATTGCCCGCGCGATCGCCCTTCGGAAAGGGCTTGGCGCCCCATTGAGGCTGCCCCCCCGCCTGGTCGGGCAGAATCCAGATCTGGAAGATGCGGGCGACCTCGTCCTCCAGATTATATTCCGAATGTGCGATCCCGCTCCCGGCCGACATCACCTGCACATCGCCGGCTTCGGTGCGACCCATGTTGCCCAGATTGTCGCGATGGGTGATCGCGCCCTGCCGCACATAGGTAATGATCTCCATATTGTTGTGCGGGTGCGGCGGAAATCCGGTCTGCGGCTGGATCGTGTCGTCGTTCCACACGCGCAAATTGCCCCACTGGGTCCGGTCCGGATCGTAATAGCCGGCGAACGAGAAGTGATGCTTGGCATTGAGCCAGCCGTGGTCGGCACCGCCAAGCGATTCGAATTTTCTGACGTCGATCATCGAAGCTACTCCTTACATCACGCGAAGCAGTTGGTGCAGCGCGGCCGCCGTGCGGTCGCTGAGCGCGGCTTCGATGTGCGCATATCGGCCTGTCGAATAGCGCGCCCAGTCGATCTGGGCCGCGACGTCCGACACCTGCCGCCATTCCGCTTTGGTAAGCCTGAGCTCGCTGCGGGTCATTGCTTCACTCCCTTTGCTGGGGTGGAGATAGGCTTTGACGCTGTTCCGGATAATTGGGATAATGTACGACGAACTATTCGGAAAAGTTGAATGGCAAGTCCAGGCTACCCCACGCTCGACCAGCTCAGGATTTTCCTCGCTGTCGTCGACGAGGGCAGCTTCAACGCCGCCGCGCGCAAGCTCAACCGCGCCGTCTCGGTGATCAGTTATGGCATCGTCAACCTGGAAGCGCAGCTCGGCGTTTCGCTGTTCGACCGTGAGGGCTCGAAGAAGCCGAGGCTGACCGAAGCCGGCCAGGCTGTGCTGTCCGAAGCTCGGGCGATCGCCGGCGACGTGGACGGCCTTAGGGCCAAGGTTCGCGGGCTGCTCGAGGGGCTTGAGGCCGAAGTGGCGCTGGCCGTCGATGTGCTGATCCCGTCGCGTCGCGTGGCCGCCATCCTGCGCGAATTCCAGTTCGCCTTTCCCACCGTCGCATTGCGGCTGCATGTCGAGGCGCTCGGCGCTATCGCCGCGCTGGTCGCCAGCGGCACGGCCCATCTGGCAATCGGCGGGCCCGTCATTGCCGAGGATCCGTCGTTCGAGCGGACGTCGGTCGGCTCGGTCGAGTTGATTCCCGTAGCGGCGCCGAACCACGCGCTGGCGCAGATGGCGGAGCCGCGGCCTGGGGCGGCACGCAACTATATCCAGCTGGTGCTGACCGACCGGTCGCCACTGACCCAAGGCCGCGACTTCGGTGTCATGAGCAGCCGCACCTGGCGGCTGGCGGATCTGGGGGCGAAGCACGCGCTGCTGCTGGAAGGCATCGGCTGGGGCAACATGCCGCGCGAGATGGTGCAGGCGGACCTGGACGGCGGGCGGCTGGTCCAGCTGCATCTTCCGGATCATCGCGGCGGCATTTACGGCCTGTCCGCCCTCTGGCGCCGGGACCTGCCGCCCGGACCCGCGACCCGCTGGCTGCTCGAGCGCTTCAGGCAATGGAACGAGGGTGCCCCAACTCCATCGGCATGATCCTTCATGCATTCAACTATATAGAACAATTCGTCAGATATTTATTAGCTAAAATCGAAGCTGGCGAACCTCTACCTCATGGCCAATCCAACCCAACAAGGGGAATGACCATGATTGCTCCGATTTCCGCCAACCCTGCCTTGCGGGTCAACATTTCCACCTCGACGGCATATGCGGCCGTTGCCGGACGCGTCCTCCTCGCCGCCATCTTCCTGCTGAGCGGCGTCAGCAAGGTCACCGACCCGGCCTCGGCGCTGGGCTATATCGGTTCGGTCGGCCTGCCCTTCCCGAAGCTCGCCCTCGGCATTGCCATCCTCGTCGAAATTGTCGGCGGCCTGGCGCTGATCGTCGGTTACCGGACGAAGCTGGTTGCGACCGCGCTGGCGCTGTTCAGCATCGCCACGGCTGTCTTCTTTCACTCGGCGCTCGGCGACCAGAACCAGTTCATCCACTTCTTCAAGAACATCGCCATGGCCGGCGGCCTGCTGCAGGTCGCGGCGTTCGGCGCCGGCCCGGTCGGGTTTGACAGCCGCCGATAATCCTCAAGGGCCGGGCGGCAACGTCCGGCCTTCATTTTCCGCGGATCCGGCGAGCCATCCGCATTTCCCCATTAAATGGCGGAAGATCCGCGAAAACACATGGCAACTCGCCCTTGAATAGGCTCCGTTCGTCGTTTCGAGGTGGCTCGGTTCGAAGTGACCCTTCAGACCTTGGGAATCCCTGAACCTTCCAAACGTCGGGAATTGCAGTGGTCCAGCTACTGAACAGGGGCGAACCATAGTAGGACCGGTCCATGAGCCTCCTCCTTGCAATATTCGCGGCTGCGGCCGCTCAGGACGAGGCTCCGCCGACCATACCTGCCTTCTTTACCGGCGAACGCCTGTTCGAAATTTGCTCGCGCCCGAACGCCGGCCAATGCTCCATGTACGTGGCCGGCGTTGTCGATGGAGTATTTCATGCGGAAACGCGCGACCCCGCGCGGACGCTGTGCGCGGGCCGGATGAACAATCGCGATGCGGCCAGGATCGTCACCGACTATTTGCGCGACCATCCCGAGATCCGGCAGCATGCCGCGGCAGTCGCGGTGGAACTCGCGCTTCGGCCCGAGATTGGCTGCGAGCATTGATGAACCGGATATTTGTCAGCAAGGGCTGGTGGAGCTGAGGGGAATCGAACCCCTGACCTCTGCAGTGCGATTGCAGCGCTCTCCCATCTGAGCTACAGCCCCGCGCCCTAGTCATGACGAGGCCCGACAGTGTCGGGCCGTGCGTCAGGCGGCTCCATTAGCCGCGCTTTGCACCTCTGGCAACGCCCTTCCCGCCGCCTTTTTCACCTCGGCGCTCGACCTTGTCGCTTCGCCTTCGCCACCGGAACGACGCAACCACATTTACGTTGGTTGGATATCAAGGTTCGGGCGGCGGGGCTGACTCGAAAAAGGAGGATTTTCCATGGCTTATGGTCGTTTTGAAAGCCGTCGCGGCTGGCGCGAACCACGTTCACCCTATTCCCGCGATGAAGGCGACCGGTACGAAACCAGGAGCTTCGATCGCGACGATGACGAACGCGAACGCGGCTTCTTCGACCGCGCCGGGGACGAAATCGCCAGCTGGTTCGGCGACGAGGAAGCTGAGCGCCGACGCCGCGAGGACGCCCGCTTCCGGCCGGACGAGGACGAGTGGCGCGGGCCGCGCGCTTACCGGGGCGACGATGATAACAACCGCTATGATCGGCAGGCGCGCTTTCGCGGTGAAGGCTATCGCCGGCCCTACACCGGCCGCTTTGCCGGCCACCGCTCGTTCGGCGACGACGACCGATTCGAACGCGGCTGGTCGGAACGTTGGGAGCGGGCGCCGCTCCGTGACTTTACCGGGACCGCGTCGGGGCTGCACGACCCCCACTACAGCGAATGGCGCCGGCGGCAGATCGATGCGCTGGATCGCGACTATGACGAGTATCGGCGGGAAAACCAGAACCGGTTCGAGAGTGAATTCTCCAACTGGCGGACCACGCGCCAGGGCAAGCGGCAGCTGCTCGGCCAGGTTCGCGAACACATGCAGGTGATGGGTTCCGACGACGAGGAAGTCGGCACGGTCGATTGCGTCCGCGGCGACCGCATCATCCTGACCAGGGGCGACAGCGACGATGGCCGGCACCATGCAATCAGCTGCTCGATGGTCGACCGTGTGGAGGGGGACCGGGTGATCCTCGATCAGCCGGCGGCAGAGGCCAGGCGCCGGTACACCGACGAGGGGCGGACCAGCGGCTTCTTCCGCGACGAACGGGAGGACGAGCGCGGACCGCATATCCTCAACCGCGCCTTTTCCGGCACCTACGAGCGCTGATCCACTCGGCGCTCAATATTGAGGCCCGGGCGCTCCTGGCGTCCGGGCCTTATGTTTGCATCATTTTGTCACCCTAGGCTTGACCCGGCGCCCACCTTCCTTTTCAGCCGTTCAAATGAATAGGTGGATGCCGGATCAAGTCCGGCATGACGATGGAGGGAACGATGGCCAAGGCCTGGCACCTGATGCGACGACCCCAGGGCATGCCGGTTCGCGACGATTTCGCGCTGAAGGACTATGCGCTCCCATCGCTTGACGATGGCATGGTCCGCGTCGCCAATCGCTGGCTGTCGGTCGATCCTTACATGCGCGGGCGGATGAACGATGTGAAAAGCTATGTCCCGCCGTTCGCGCTCGATGCGCCGATGGAAGGCGGCGCGATCGGCGAGGTCGTCGAAAGCCGCGATCCGGCCTTCGCACCCGGCGACATGGTGCTGCACATGGCCGGCTGGCGCGACGAAGCGGTCGCTCCAGCTTCAACACTCAACAAGCTCCCCGCCATTCCCGGCGTGGAGCCGCAAGCCTTCCTCGGCAATTTGGGCCTGACCGGCGGAACCGCCTACTTCGGCCTGCTCGATGCTGCCTCGGCCAAGGAAGGCGACATTGTCTTCGTCTCCGCCGCGGCGGGCGCGGTCGGTTCGGCCGTGGTACAGATTGCCAAGGCCAGGGGCATGACCGTGATCGGATCGGCCGGCGGGCCGGACAAATGCGACTTCGTGCGCTCCTTGGGCGCCGATGCGGTGATCGACTACAAGGCAGGATCACTATTGAAGCAGCTATCGGAGGCTGCGCCCAAGGGCATCGACGTCTATTTCGACAATGTCGGCGGCGATCATCTCGATGCCGCCCTGGCGGTGGCGCGCAAGGATGCGCGCTTCGCCATCTGCGGGATGATCGAAGGCTATAACGAGGCGCATCCGACCTGCCTGAAATACATCATGCGGGTCATCGCCATGCGCATCCGCCTGCAGGGCTTCATCTATACCGACTACATTGGTCGGCTGGGCGAATTCTATTCGGACATGGGCGGCTGGATCGCCAGCGGCCAGGTCAAGGAACGGGACACGGTGCGCGAGGGGCTGGACCAGACGCTCGACGCCTTTCTCGGCCTGTTTACCGGCGCGAATACGGGCAAGATGCTGGTAAGGTTGTAGCCGCCGAGCACAATGTAAGCGGAGCGCAAGCGAGCGTCATTGCGTCGAGAGATGGCGAAAGACGGCCGGCCTGCGCCCATAGGGCGACAGGACCGACGTCACGCGATTTACTCGCGTGACGGCACTTTCGCTAATGGCAGCAATCGACCCATTGCGGACATTAGACCCCTTCGGCAAACTGGGATCATTCAAGCCTGTATTTGGTAGGATCATGCCCCGTGAAGTTACTTGCATCCTTCCTTGTTCTCGCCGCGGCAATGGCTGGCGAAGCAGATACAACCTGGCCAACCATGCCGACAAAGTTTGTCTCTGGCAGACTTGCGACCCAAGAAGACTTGGCGAATGGCAATGCAGTTTTTTTCATCGAGGCCGGGGGCAAGCAGCTAACGACAGCCA